>NZ_VDHB01000077.1:0-30548 GCF_006227735.1 Testudinibacter sp. 'clade 2' | reverse complement strand
GCCGATGGTAGTGTGGGGTCTCCCCATGTGAGAGTAGGTCACTACCAATTATCAATTTCAGCGGAGTGGTAGTTCAGTTGGTTAGAATACCTGCCTGTCACGCAGGGGGTCGCGGGTTCGAGTCCCGTCCATTCCGCCACTTTACAATTTAGGGGCGTAGTTCAATTGGTAGAGCACCGGTCTCCAAAACCGGGTGTTGGGAGTTCGAGCCTCTCCGCCCCTGCCATCATTCTGTTATTCAACTATTTTATCCTCTTTAATTTCTAGCTTGAGTTCTTCAAAGCGATATCCATTTTTATCACAAACTAAATATGGTGCAGTTTTGTGCCAGTCACCTAACACAATACGAGTAAAAGTGCGGTTTGGTGATCCATCTATTGAGTGAATAGCTTGTCTGTGAGTATGTCCGTGTATTAGGTGAGGCGCACCAAAACGTCGCATAGTGGCTAAAACAAATTCTGTGTTCACGTCCATAATTTCAGTCGCTTTTTCACTCTTTTGTTGACGGCTTCTGCTGCGGATTTTATTGGCAATATGCAGACGGATAAATAGTGGTAAACATAAAAACAGCCGTTGCCGCCAAATATTATGCACTTTTTTGCGATATGCTTGATAACTGGTATCGTCAATACAAAGTGTATCACCATGGCAAAGTAAAACCTCTGTGCCGTATAAATTAACCTTATGGTATTCCGGTAATAATATTAAACCGCACTTTGCGGCAAAACGTTGGCCAATTAAAAAATCTCGGTTGCCGTGTTGAAAATAAACGTTAATACTTCGCTCGGTCAACTGTTTTATTTGGCGCTGCACTAATTGTGCCAACTCAGAATTTTCGTCATCACCAATCCAAAAATCAAACAGATCACCTAAAATATATAGCGCTTCGCCTTTTATCGCTTCAGTTTGCATAAACTGCTGAAAAAGTGCGGTCAAATGCGGAGAATTTTCGCTCAAATGCAGATCCGCAATAAAATAGGTTTTTTTCATCATTGTTATTTTTTATATCATTAAATTTTTAGGAAATAGTTCTGATTTTATACACATATTCCGACATTTTCGCTATACTCTAGCAAATTTTTTTAGGAAATTGTTATGTTATTATTTTTACGAGCAATCATCGTAGTTTTCGCAGCCTTGTTAATTTGTTTACTTGGAACGGTTTATTCGTTGATCCGTTTTAAAAATCCGAGCAATGTTGGCGTGGTCGCACGCTGGTTTGGGCGTTTACATCCGTTATTTGGGTTAAAAGTGGAGCATCGTTTTCCTGCGGATGCTGAAAATAACGGACCTTGCATCTATATTGGCAACCATCAAAATAATTATGATATGGTGACGATGGCGTACATGGTGATGCCGCGAACGGTCAGCGTGGGTAAAAAAAGCTTGGCTCTTATTCCATTTTTTGGTTTGTTATATTGGGCGAGTGGTAATATTTTACTGGATCGTGACAATAAGAGCAAAGCCCATTCTACTATGGGGGAATTAGCAAAGCGGATTAATCGGGATAAGTTGTCGATTTGGATGTTTCCGGAAGGTACACGCAGTCGTGGACGTGGTTTGCTGCCGTTTAAAACTGGGGCGTTTCATGCGGCGATTGCCGCAGGCGTACCAATTGTACCGGTCTGTTGCAGCAATTTGCACCATAAAATTGATCTTAACCGTTGGGACAATGGCAAGGTGATTTGTGAAATGTTAGCACCAATTGATACCTCAAATTATAGCCGTGAAAATGTGCGGGAATTAATGAATCACTGCCATGCGGTGATGAAACAAAAAATTGACCAGCTTGATCAAGAGCTGGCACAGCAGCACTTAGGCTAGTCAATGATGCAATCCGACTTATCTCGTCGCAGGCTACTCAAAAATACCACTCTACTTGGTGTAAGTGCGGTGTTGCCGACGGCCTATGCGTCAGGCACACAGCCGCTGCCGATTCCGCCACTGTTAGATGTCGGACGCGGGCGTCCAATTTTGCTTTCAATGGGGAGCAGCAAGAAAGCATTTGTCGATGCCAAAAAAGTGGACGTATGGGGCTTTAACGGGTTTTATTTGGGGCCGACGATTCGCTGTAAGCAAGGGGATTTTGTTCGTTTAAATTATAGTAATCAACTTTCACAGCGAGTATCCATCAGTTTGCAGGGATTGCAGGTCAATGCTGAGCTGTTAGGGGGAGTAGGGCGTCAGTTTGATAGCAGTACAGGCTGGTCGCCGATTGTACCAATTACTCAATCGGCAGCCACATGTTGGTATCACGCAGATACCTTGGCACACTCGGCTTATCAGGTTTATCGTGGCTTGTCCGGTATGTGGTGGATTGATGATGAAGAGAGCCGTAAGGCAAAACTACCGAATAAATACGGCGTTAATGATATTCCGCTGATTTTGCAAGATGTGCGCCTGAACAATCAGGGAGAGCAACTGTTTAATCCAAATCAGCGCCAATTTCTCGGTAACCGTTTGTTGGTGAATGGTGCTGAAGCGCCTTATTTAAATGTGGCGCGTGGTTGGGTAAGGTTACGCTTGTTGAACGCATCGCTGTCGCGAGGGTATAACCTTAACTTAGATGATGGGCGCAGCATCTGGGTGCTAGCCGGTGGGTTGGGATTTTTGCCACAGCCACGCGAAGTACGGTCATTATTTTTAGCACCAGGTGAGCGTGCAGAAATTTTAATTGATTTGAATGAAGGTGGCAATGTTGCGCTAATCAGTGGGGAAAAACGGGGCTTTTTTGACAAAATGACCTCATGGTTCGCTGATGAGAATGAATTAATTGACAACACCGTGCTAGCGTTGCGCCCCGATGGCTTACTCTCTGCCTTTGAACAAAAAATCGATTTTCAACGTCAAGAACAGATTTCAACCGATGTTGTTGTGACGCAGCAGCGGAGCTTTATGCTGGACGTTGAGAACGCGTTGATCAATCAACAAAAATTTGATCCTCGTCGAGTGGATGTGAATGCTGCGTTGGGCAGCTATGAACGCTGGCATTTAAGCGCCACTGCGCCGATTGGGTTTAGTCTACAAGGTGCTAAATTTCTGCTTGAATCTTTTAATGGACAGGCAATAGACGCTTCGCAATTAACCTGGCGTGATACGGTATGGGTGAATGGCAATATTTCGATTTTGGTAAAATTTGATCAAACCTCTTCCAACAACTACCCATTTACCTTTGGCAGCAGCGATTTAATGTTGGCAGATAAAGGCTGTATGGGGATGTTGGTGGTTCAATAGAATCACCTCTATCTATAATCTACAGCCCCAAGGCATATTTCAGCGCCTGTTTTTTGATCGGTGTGGCTTTGTCTACGGCAACCAAAGCAAGATTACGTAACACTTTTAACGGTAACAAATTTTCTTTGAACCCTTTGTAGAACAGATCCATACCGCTTTGCATTAACAGATTGTCCTTTTGACGCAAGCGTTGGTAGCGTGCGAGGACGGTTTCATCATTAATCGCCTGACCGCACTTTTGTGCTGCTGCAATCACCGTTAAAAATACGCTCACATCTTTAAAGCCTAAATTTACCCCTTGTCCGGCAAGCGGGTTGATGGTATGCGCCGAGTCGCCTAATAATACAATACCGTTTTTATAATAATCTTGTGCATGGCGACGAGTCAGGGGAAATGAAGCCGCTTGTTGGCTTTTGACTGCGCCTAAACGTGCCGGAAATGCCTGTGCAATTTCTTTATCCAATTTTTCTAATGGCATTTTTTGCAGTTCGCGAATTCGCTCCGGGCTGTCGTACCAGACTAAACAGCCTTGATTGCCTAATAAAGGCAGAAATGCTCGTGGGCCGCTTGGGAAAAATTGCTGCCAAGTGATATCCTGCTGTGCAAGTGCGGTTTCAACCACAATCAGCATACAGCTTTGGCGATATTGCCACCCGGTCAGCCCAATGCCGGCAATTTGCCGCAGTTTGGAGTTGGCGCCGTCGCAAGCCAGCACCAGCGGCGCATGATAACATTCACCACTGGTGAGGCGCAGCTGCCAATCGTGACCGCACTTTTCTAGCTGCTGAATCTCAGCATTCAGTTGACTGCCTAAATTGGGGTAAGCAGGAAAAGTTTGCCATAAGCCCAGTTGAATCAGATTATTTTCTACCATATAACCCAGTTCCGGTAAATCTAGATCTTGCGCGCTGAAGCGGGTGGAAAAACCATCAATTTCCCAGGTTTCCAATTGGCGGTAAGGGCAGGTGCGCATCGCATGAATCGTTTGCCACGCTTGCAACTCTTGCAATAGTTTCACCGAGGCGGCACTGATGGCGGAAATCCGGATATCGTAAGGTTGTTCGGCACTAAAGTGCGGTAAGCTGCCCTGTTCAATCAGCTGCACGTTTAATCCCAATTTTGCCAAGCCTAATGCGGCTGCCGAACCGACCATGCCACCGCCAACCACAATCACATCTTTGCGATTCAACATTTTTCCCCCTAATACCTGCTTTTATTAGGCTTTATTCTACTCGTAGCCGCCGATTTTCTAAAGCAAATCACAAATAAAATCGCTTTTTACTGGTCAGCAATCCTGCAAATCGGTAGAATAGCCCGATTTAAATTCCATTAGTTTTTAGCGCTGCATCCTTTAACTTATAAATTAGTGCGGTCGATAACCGCGTCCTAACGAAGAAAAACCATGACACAAAAATTACACATTAAAACTTGGGGCTGCCAGATGAACGAATACGATTCATCAAAAATGGCGGATTTACTGAACAGTACACACGGTTTCGAATTGACCGAAAATGCGGAAGAAGCCGATGTGCTGTTGCTCAACACCTGCTCGATTCGTGAAAAAGCACAAGAGAAAGTGTTTCACCAATTGGGACGCTGGAAAGATTTGAAAAAATCCAATCCGAAATTGGTGATCGGCGTGGGCGGCTGTGTTGCCTCGCAAGAAGGCGCCCACATTCGTGATCGTGCGCCCTATGTGGACATTATTTTTGGTCCGCAAACCCTACACCGCCTGCCGGAAATGCTGAACCAAATTCGCGGTGGCAAAAGTGCGGTAGTTGATGTCAGCTTCCCGGAAATTGAAAAGTTTGATCGCCTGCCAGAGCCGAAAGCCGAAGGCCCGACGGCGTTTGTCTCGATTATGGAAGGTTGCAATAAATACTGTTCGTTCTGCGTGGTGCCTTACACCCGTGGCGAGGAAGTCAGCCGACCGGTGGACGATGTGTTGTTTGAAATCGCACAACTGGCGGCGCAAGGCGTGCGTGAAGTAAACTTGTTGGGGCAAAATGTCAATGCCTATCGTGGTGCGACCTTTGATGATGGCATCTGCACCTTTGCTGAATTATTGCGCCTAGTGGCAGCGATTGACGGCATCGATCGCCTTCGGTTCACCACCAGCCACCCGATTGAATTCACTGATGATATTGTCGATGTTTATCGTGATACCCCGGAATTGGTCAGCTTTTTGCACCTGCCGGTGCAAAGCGGCTCGGATCGGGTGTTGACTATGATGAAACGCAACCATACCGCACTTGAGTACAAATCGATTATCCGTAAACTGCGCCAAGTGCGACCGGAGATTCAAATCAGCTCTGATTTTATCGTCGGCTTCCCGGGCGAAAGCAAAGAAGATTTCCAACAGACAATGGATCTGATCGCACAAGTGAATTTCGATATGAGCTTCAGCTTCATCTACTCGGCACGCCCCGGCACACCGGCAGCGGATATGCCGGACGATGTTAGCGAAGCGGAGAAAAAGGAGCGCTTATACCTGCTGCAACAACGCATCACCCAACAAGCGATGCAGTTCAGCCGCAAAATGCTCGGTACAGAACAGCGTGTGCTGGTAGAAGGACCGTCGAAAAAAGATGTGATGGAACTGACCGGACGCACCGAAACCAACCGTATCGTCAATTTCGCCGGCACACCGGACATGATCGGTAAATTTGTGGATATTAAAATCACCGACGTCTGGACAAACTCCCTGCGCGGCGAGGTCATCCGCACCGAAGACCAAATGGGCTTACGCATCCAGCAAAGCCCGCAAAGCGTGATCCAACGCACCCGTCAAGAAGACGAATTGGGTGTTGGGCAGTATGTGGTGAATTGATCATTCACCTTGACGATAAACTAAGCCTCTTTTCATTTGATGAGAGGCTTTTTTGATTATGGTTAAAATTCTTAGAAAAATATTAAGAATAATTATTTTTGTTTATAAAATATTCATTGTTGGTTTGTTTTTTTAGATTTCGATGTTATTGTTGATTTAATGTTAAATTTTTAAACTTGGCATTTAATCTGCAAAATAAGGAGCTTTATGATGAAATTTAAAAAATCATTTGTAATCACTTCTCTGGCACTTTCAATATTTAGCGCATCCATAATGACCACCGCAGTGGCTGCCAATGTTATCCCAACACAAACTCAACAAGCTTCCATTCGTTATGATCAAAGTATGGATATTTTCCATCCGATTTATGCTAAAAACGGTATGGTCGCAACCGAACAAGCACTGGCGACACAAGTTGGGCTGGATATATTGAAACAAGGTGGTAATGCAGTTGATGCTGCCGTTGCTGTTGGTTTTGCTTTAGCAGTAGTGTTGCCAAATGCCGGTAATATTGGCGGTGGTGGTTTTATGGTGGTTTATGATGCCAAGACCAAACAAAGCGTTGCACTTGATTTCCGGGAAATGGCACCGCTTAAAGCCACTAGAGACATGTATTTGGATCAAGAAGGCAACGTGGTTGACGGAAAATCGCTGTTTACCCATTTTGCGATTGGCGTTCCTGGCACAGTCGCTGGAATGGAGCATGCTTTAAAAAAGTGGGGAACGATGTCGCTGGCTCAAGTTATCGCCCCGTCAATTGAATTGGCTGACAAAGGGTTTGTGGTGAGTGAAACTTTGGGACAAACCCTTGAGACAGAAAAAGATAATTTAGCCAAATGGCAAGATAGTAAAAGGATCTTTTTCAAAAATGATGAGCCGTTCACGGTTGGAGATTTGTTAGTGCAGAAAGATTTGGCAAAATCGCTGCAACTCATTGCTCAACAGGGGGGAAAAGCTTTTTATGAAGGTGAAATTGCGCAGAAAATCGTGGCAGAAATGGAAAAACACGGTGGCTTAATCACATTAGAAGATATGAAAAACTATCGAGCGGTTGAACGCAAACCGATTGAAGGGGAATATCGCGGCTATAAAATTGTGACCATGCCACCACCAAGTTCCGGCGGAATCCACTTGGTGCAAATTCTGAATATTTTGGAACGCTATCCATTACAAGAGTTCGGACAGAACAGCGCCAAAGCGATTCGCCACTATGCCGAAGCCATGAAATTAGCCTATGCCGATCGGTCCGAATATTTAGGCGATCCGGATTTTGTACAAATTCCAGCAACAGGGCTGACCTCAAAAAAATATGCCGATGAATTAGCGACGACTATTACCACCGATACCATTCGTCCATCATCACAGATCAAGCCGGGTAAGCCGCATCCTTACGAAAGTGATCAAACTACGCATTACTCGATTATGGATAAAGATGGCAATGCGGTCGCTGTAACTTATACCTTGAACCTGAATTTTGGCAGCGGAATTGTCGCCGAAGGTACAGGAATTTTATTAAATAATGAAATGGATGATTTTTCGGCTAAACCGGGTGTACCGAACGCTTTTGGTTTGATTGGCGGTGATGCCAATGCAGTTGCAGCGAAAAAACGTCCGCTTTCATCAATGACCCCGACGATTGTTATGAAGGACGATAAACCATGGTTAGTGACCGGTAGTCCGGGTGGCGCACGGATTATTACCACAGTACTACAAAGCATCGTCAATACCATTGATTACGGTATGAATCCGGCAGAAGCGATTATGGTGCCGCGTGTGCATCACCAATGGTTGCCGGATGAAATTCGGATTGAAGAAGGAATCAGCCCTGATACGATTAACATCTTGCAGCAAGAGGGCTATAAAGTCGTCCCTAAAGCGACAATGGGTAAAGTTCAGATTATTCAAGCCCGTGAAGACGGCTTTTACGGTGCCTCCGATCCACGCAATCCGGATGGGTTAACACTCGGATATTAAGTTGTTTTATGTAAACTAAAAGCCAAGTATCGCACTTGGCTTTTCTTTTCCCTATTATCGGAAAAACCTTTATACTAACGCTATTCATTTCATTTAGCATGAGAGGCTCCCTTTGACCGATCAACTTATCGACTCTTTTACTCTAGAACCGCAAGACAATGCACGTTTGCAATCGTTGTGCGGGGCGTTTGACGAGCATCTGCAACGGATTGAAAGTACGTTTAAGCTGCAAATTCTTCGGCGTGATTTTAGTTTCACCCTGAAATCCGAACAGCCGCATTCGGCGAAATTGTTGAAGGCGGTGGCGAGGCTGATTCAGCAGTTGTATGCCGATACCGCACCGCTGAAGGGCAAAATCAAAGAGTTGGATTTGGAAGATGTGCATATTGCAATTCAGGAAAGCCGGATTTTAGCCCAGGCGGAGGAAACCAGCGAAGTGCGGTCGGCGTCCAAGGTCTATAGCACCACGGTGAAAACCAAGCGTGGCGTGATCAAGCCGCGCGGTGCCAATCAGATTCAATATCTGCACAATATTTTACGCCACGACATCAGCTTCGGTATCGGCCCTGCAGGAACGGGGAAAACTTATCTTGCGGTGGCGGCGGCGGTCGAGGCGTTGGAAAAACAGGAGATTCGGCGGATTTTGCTGACCCGTCCGGCGGTGGAAGCCGGGGAAAAATTGGGTTTTTTGCCCGGCGATTTAGGACAGAAAATCGAGCCGTATTTGCGTCCGTTATACGATGCGCTGTTTGAGATGTTGGGCTTCGAACGGGTGGAAAAGTTGATTGAGCGCAAGGTGATTGAAATCGCACCGTTGGCGTATATGCGCGGTCGTACCTTGAACGATGCCTTTATTATTTTGGACGAGAGCCAAAACACCACCGTCGAGCAGATGAAAATGTTCCTCACTCGAATCGGTTTTAACTCCAAAGCGGTGATTACCGGCGATATTACCCAAGTGGATTTGCCACGCAGTCAGAAATCAGGCTTGCGCCATGCGATGGAAGTGCTGCAAGCCGTGCCGGAGTTGAGTTTTAACTTTTTTGAAAGCAGCGATGTAGTGCGTCATCCGGTTGTTGCCAAAGTGGTGCAAGCCTATGAAATTTGGGAGCGGGAAGACGAAATCCGTCGCCAGGCACTAGCGGAAGAACGGCGCCAAGCACGGTTATTACAAGGAAGCTCAGCATGAAAAATCTGATTATCGATCTGCAACTCGCCTGTGAAAATACGGATAACCTGCCGAGCCAAGCGCAAATTGCATTGTGGGCGCAAAGTGCGGTCAAGCCGAGTCTTGATGGTGTGGAAATGACAGTGCGGATTGTTGATGAAGCGGAAAGCCAGATGTTAAACCGCACTTATCGCACCAAAGATTATCCGACCAATGTGCTCTCGTTTCCGTTTGAATCGCCGGCGGAAGTGGAATTACCCTTACTGGGCGATTTGGTGATTTGCCGTCAAGTGGTGGAACGGGAAGCGGCAGAACAGCAGAAACCGCTGTTGGCACATTGGGCGCATATGGTGGTGCACGGCAGTTTGCATTTGCTCGGCTACGACCACATTGAAGACGGAGAAGCGGAAGAGATGGAAAGCTTGGAAAGCGAGATTATGCAGGCGCTGGGCTTTGACGATCCGTATTTGAGTGAGAAAGCATAGCCTGTTTCTCTGATGAAAAATCCCTTTTTTCGCCAACCTTTGATTTTATGCGGTGATGCTGTTTGGTTAAACCGACAGCTGGCTGCATTTTTCTCATCAAATCACAACAAAAGTGCGGTTTATTGTGCGCCACAGCCACCTGAAATCGTACCGCCAAATTGTACTTTTTACGCCTTTGCCCATGCCAAAAATCTGTTGGGGCAAGAGTGGGATTGTGCGGTGTATGACACGCGACAACCATCCGGGGTAAATTGTAATTTGGAGGCGTTGGCAATTGTCGCGGCGGCAATCAAAGCCGGTGGTGTATTGTTGGTTTTGTTAGCGCAAGATTGGCAAACGAAAGTAGATTTGGATAGCCTGCGTTGGAACGGCACAGCGCAAGCGATTATACCAAGCCATTTTTATCAATGGTGGCAAAGTGCGGTTGAGCGGCACCAAATCCCGATTTACCAGCAGACAGCAATCAATCGATCATTGCCGTATATTACAACGGATTTATGGCAACTGCCGCCGAGCGCACTGGTGCAACAACAACAGGTATTACAGCAGATGGTGGCTGCGCAAGCGGAGTTGTATCTGCTCACCGCCAAGCGTGGACGCGGCAAATCGGCGCTTGCCGGCATGCTTGCCGACAAACTGAGCGAGCAAAGTGCGGTTTTTCTAACTGCACCTAATCAAAGTGCGGTGCAGGCATTGTATCGGCATTGTCAAAATAAACCGCACTTTATGGCGCCTGATGATTTGATTGCGCGCTTGAATGAAAATCCTCAACCGTTTGCAGAGAGTTGGCTGATTATTGATGAAGCGGCGATGATTCCGCTGGATATGTTGGCGACGCTCTGCCGCCATTTTGCCCATATCCTGCTGACCACCACCATTGACGGCTATGAAGGCACCGGACGTGGTTTCGAATTGAAACTCAAGCAATTGACAGACCGCACTTGCCAGCTTCTGCATTTGCAGCAACCGTTGCGTTATGCAGAAAATGATCCGTTGGAAACCTGGATTGATGATTTGTTATTACTCAACAATCGGATGCCTACCAGCAGCAACGAAACGAATAATCTAACGCTAGCGCAAATTTCGCCAACAGAACTGGTGGCAGATCCGCAACAAATCCGCTGTTTTTACCGCTTGTTGGCGTTGGCGCACTATCGCACGTCGCCGCTGGATCTGCGCCGTTTGCTTGATGCGCAAGGACAACGGTTTTGGTTGTTACGTCGGCAAGGCGAGATTAGCGGCGGAATTTGGGCGTTGGCGGAGGGCGGTATGGCGGATGCCGATTTGATCGAGAAAATCTGGCGTGGCGAACGGCGTCCAGCCGGGAATTTAGTGGCGCAAGCGCTGTGTTTTCAGGCGGATTTGCCGCAAGCTTGTGCGTTACGCTCGTTGCGGATCTCACGCATTGCGCTGTTGCCGCAGCTGCAACGGCAAGGCTTCGGTCAGCAACTGGTGCGGCAGTTGCTTGAAGATTGCAGGGCTGAATTGGATTTTGTTTCCGTCAGCTTCGGTTACAGCGATGGCTTGGCCGAGTTTTGGCAAAAGTGCGGTTTTCAGCTTATCCATCTCAGCAGCGGCAAAGAGGCCAGCAGCGGTTGTTACAGTGCCATGGCGATTTACCCGCTTTCGCCAGACGGCGAACGCTTTTATCAGCAGGCACGGCAGCAATTTCTGCGCAATTTTCCGCTGGCGGAGCATCCCTTATTTCCACAGTTGAAGCAACAGATTTCTTTCCCTGACATTGATTGGCAGTTGAATGCCGACGATCTACGCCAATTACACGGTTTTGCTTATGCCAACCGCACTTTGGCAGCGACTTCTCCGGCACTGCGCCGTTTAATCAAAGCCACCCCAGAATTTGATTGGCAAACGTTGCAGCAGTCGCAAGACGGTAAAAAGCAGCGCTTACAGCAATGGCGTACGGTGGTCGCTGGTCTGATTTAAGGTTAGTGGGATATTATTCTGATAGTTTGGATTTCGCTTGCGCGGTTTCACTAAAATGGAGTGTTATCGGTTTAAACTTGGAATAGATCCATAATCCCAGTGCCATTACACTGCCAGCCAATAATGTCCAGGTTAAGGCAACAAGAAACAGGATCACCGGCACGATGTAAAATACCGCAATGCCGTTGACCGGCTGTTGATTCCACATCACATCAGCCAGATCAAAATAACCTACAATCCCAAATACTAAAGATAACGGCAGAAAGCCCACTAATAATCCGATAAAAACCAATTTATAAATAGTGCCAGTGGTCAATTTTTTCACCATGATATTTGACATGGATAACTCCTCATTCATTTGATTGTCTTGAAGCGTCTGATTATGGCTTTATTCACGGTTCCGATCAAGAAAAAGTGGCTGGAAGGGCGAGGGTAGCGGTTCACCTCTCCATTTTGGAGCGGTGAGGTTATTCCTTAAGATCAAATTGCAATTAGGTTGAATGAAAAACAACCAGTTAACTGTGATCCAATCCACATAAATAGTTGACAAAAAACTTGCAACAACAGTGTTCAGATAATAAACTTAGACTAAAGTGGTGAATTGTGGGATTTTGTGGGATAGAATGATCAAAATCTTAGCTCTGTGGTAATTAGCTCTGTGGTAAAGAGTGGCGATAATCAGCAAAAATAATTGAGTAAATGGGATTGCTATGTTTCGTGGTGCGACTTCAGTCAGTTTAGACAGTAAAGGACGGCTTGCCGTTCCTACTCGCTATCGCACTGAAATCCTTGAACAAAATGACGGACAGATGGTGTGTACCGTCGATATTCGCCAGCCCTGTTTACTGCTTTATCCGTTGAATGAATGGGAAATTATTGAACAAAAATTGGCGGCATTGTCCAATTTTGATCCGCAACAACGCCGTTTGCAGCGCGTGATGCTGGGGTACGCCGCCGAATGCGGGCTTGATAAAAGTGGACGTATTCTGCTGAGTCCTGCGTTGCGTGAGCATGTCAAACTGGATAAGAACATTATGTTGGTTGGACAATTGAATAAATTTGAGATCTGGAGTGAGGAAGCTTGGCTTGCTCAAATCGCAGAGGATATTGAAATCGGCAGCAGCGGTGCTTTTGTCGATTCGGAAGCATTAAAAACGCTGTCACTGTAAAAGAGAAAGAATCATCTTTCCGTCGGTGGCAGTAGCACTAGCAGGGCAAGCGGTGTGCTGGAGTGCACCGCGACCCCATTTTATGATTGAATACTATTTAAATATTAGCGAAAAATATGACTTTTCCCCCGATGCGACCAATTATGCCATCAGTCGGTTCTCACATTACGGTACTGCTTCATGAAGCGGTCGCCGGGCTGGTGCTTAAGCCAAATGGTGTATATATCGACGGCACTTTTGGACGTGGTGGACATTCCCGTTTGATTTTATCCCAGTTGGGAGAAAATGGACGTTTGATTGCAGTGGATCGCGATCCGCGCGCAATCGCTGAGGCGGAAACAATTGATGATTCTCGCTTTAGTATTGTGCACAGTACCTTTTCGCAGATCGAAGAAATCTGTCAACAACAGAATTTAATCGGCAAGATTGATGGCATATTGCTCGATTTAGGCGTTTCTTCACCACAATTGGATGAAGCCGAGCGTGGTTTTAGTTTTATGAACGATGGCCCGCTCGATATGAGGATGGATACTACGCAAGGTATGTCGGCGGCAGAATGGCTGCAACAGGTTTCAATCGATGATTTAGCTTGGGTGTTAAAAACCTTTGGTGAAGAACGTTTCGCCAAACGCATTGCGACTGCGATCGTGCATTTTAATAAAACGGCGTTAGAGCAGGGCGAGCGGGGGCTCAACCGCACTTTGCAATTGGCGGAGCTGATCAGTCAAGCCGTGCCGTTTAAAGATAAACATAAGCATCCGGCGACCCGCAGTTTTCAGGCGATTCGGATTTTTATCAACAGTGAACTGGACGAATTGGAACGGGCATTGCAATCGGCATTAACCGTTTTGGCACCGCAGGGGCGGCTGTCAATCATTAGCTTTCATTCGTTGGAAGATCGCATGGTGAAACGTTTTATCCGTAAACAGAGCAAGGGCGTAGACATTCCCAAAGGGCTGCCGTTGCGTGAAGATCAAATTGAACGCAACCAAACCTTAAACACCGTCGGCAAAGCGATTATGCCGAGTGAGCAAGAACAACAACAAAATCCACGTTCAAGAAGTGCGGTATTGCGCGTTGCAGAAAGGATCGGACCATTATGATGTTAGACCGTTATCCGTTACGGAAATTGATTTTAGATGATCTGTTTGCTGCCAACAAGATCGCTTTTCTGCTGTGGTTTGTGATGATCGGCAGTGCAGTGGCAACAATTTGGATTATTCACCAAACGCGCCAGTTAAACACCGAAAACGGGGAGTTGATTTTAGCGAAGCAGGCGCTCGAAAACGAATATATTAATTTGAAACTGGAAGAACGGGCACTGGACGACAATGTTCGGATTACTTCCATCGCAAATCGCTTGAAGATGGGGTATATCACCAGTGATCAACAAGTGATTATTATTGAAAACAACCATTAGGGTGCGGTCTATGGCGATATTTAACAAAAAGAACGATCGGCAAGCAGCACAATTAAACAGTAAAACGGTGGCAAAAGGCGGTAGCAAAAACGCTGTTAAAAATGTAGCCGTGATTGACACCTTTGTCAGCTGGCGTTATTGGACGGTGATTGCGGTTATTTTGATCAGCATGGCGTCGTTGGTGGCGACGGCGGTAGATGTCCAAATCAGCAGTGCCGACAAAATGAACCAAGAAGCCGACAAGCGCTCGCTGCGAACGCAGGCGATTCACTCCTCGCGCGGCATGATCTTGGATCGTAACGGGCAATGGTTATCCGTCAGTGTACAAATGTTTTCGGTGGTTGCCGATCCGAAAGTGGTTTTTGAAAAGGGATCGTTGCAAGATCAAGAGCGCTGGAAGGCACTTTCTGATGCTTTGGGCGTGTCGAACAAAAGCCTGAAAGACAAAATCAGCAAAAACCCAAACAGCCGTTTTCTCTACTTGGCGCGCCAAGTGACACCAAGTGTCGCCAATTATGCGCGCGAACTGAAAATTCCGGGTGTTACGCTGCAAACTGAATTTCGCCGTTTTTATCCGAAAGTGGAAGAGACTGCCCATTTGATCGGTTACACCAATATTGACGGCGAAGGCATTGAAGGAATTGAAAAAAGTTTTGATAAGTTATTGATCGGGCAAGACGGTTCACGTACTTATCGTAAAGATCGCTACGGCAATATGGTGGAAGCGGTAGACGATACCAAAAAATACGATGCGCACAACGTTACCTTGAGTATTGATGAACAGTTGCAGTCGATGGTGTATCGCCAAATCAAAGAAGCGGTAGCAGAAAATAAAGCCGAATCCGGCACGGCGGTGTTGGTGGATATTCGCACCGGTGAAGTGTTGGCGATGGCAAATGCGCCGTCATACAATCCGAATAACCGCACGAATGTGAAAGCTGATTTAATGCGTAATCGCGCGATTACCGATACCTTTGAACCGGGTTCGACGGTGAAACCGTTTGTGGTGCTGACCGCACTTCAACGTGGAATCGTCAACAAAAATTCAGTGCTGAATACCGTACCGTTTAAAGTCAACGGGCATACGATTCGCGATGTGGCGCGCTATGACAAATTATCGATTGCCGGTATCCTGCAAAAATCCAGTAACGTCGGGGTCAGCCATTTAGCACTGGCGATGCCGCCAAATGCCTTGATCGACACCTATTCCAAAGCCGGTTTCGGGCAACCAACCAATTTGGGACTGATTGGCGAACAGCGCGGACAGTTGCAAGATCGCAAGCGTTGGGCGGATATTGAGCGAGCGACGATCTCTTATGGTTACGGTTTGACGGTGACGCCGTTGCAGCTGGCTAGAGCCTATGTCACCTTGGGCAGTTTTGGGGTGTATCGTCCGTTGTCGATCACCAAAGTGGATCCGCCGGTGTTGGGCACTCGCGTTTTTTCGGAAAAAACCACGCGTGATGTGGTCGAGATGATGGAGACGGTCGCATTGCCTGGCGGTGGTGGCATTGCCGCTGCGGTGAAAGGCTATCGAGTGGCGATCAAAACCGGAACCGCAAAAAAAATTGAAAACGGCAAATACGTGGATAAATATATTGCTTATACCGCTGGCGTGGCGCCGGCGAGCAATCCGCGTTATGCCTTGGTGGTGTTGATTAACGAACCGAAAGCCGGCAAATACTACGGTGGAGCGATTTCGGCGCCGGTGTTTTCAAAAATTATGGAACACACCCTACGTTCGCAGAATATCAAACCGGATGCGCTCGGTAGTGAAGAAACGGCCGCGAGGATTATTCGCTTGGATCAACAACAATCAGCGGTTTCTAACCAATCCAATCACATCAATTAAGGGGATGTTATGCAAAGATTGGCAGCACTTTTTTCTCTGCAAGGACTCCCCGATCTTAAGCTACAACAGATCGAACTGGACAGTCGCAAAGTGCGGTTCGGCGATCTGTTTGTTGCGTTAATCGGACACCAGCAAGACGGGCGAGCATTTATTCCGCAGGCGATTGCCAACGGTGCCAGTGCGGTATTGGCGCAAACCGAGGATCGGCAACAACACGCAACAATGACCCTAGAAAGTCAGGTGCCGATTATCCATTATTATCAGCTGGAACAACATCTTTCCGCTATCGCCGATAAATTCTATGATTATCCATCGCACCATTTAACCTTAGTCGGTGTCACCGGCACCAACGGCAAAACCACGATCGCACAACTGTTGGCGCAATGGGTGCAATTGTTAGGTAAAACCTCTGCTGTGATGGGCACGATTGGCAATGGTCTGTACGGTAAGACGGTAGAAGCGGTCAACACCACGGGATCGGCAGTCGAGGTGCAGCAAAATCTGGCCGATTTTTTGCGACAAGGCGCTGAATTTGCAGTGATGGAAGTCTCTTCACATGGCTTAGTGCAACATCGTGTTGAGGCGCTGCAATTCAAAACCGCACTTTTCAGTAATTTAAGCCGTGATCACCTTGATTATCACCACACTATGCAAGCGTATGCGGCAGCTAAATTTCGTTTGTTCAATGAATTAGATTGTGAAAATCGAGTGATTAATGCCGATGATGCCATCGGCGCAGAGTGGTTGCGACAACTGCCTGACGCAGTGGCGGTGAGTGCCGATCCAAGTGCGGTTTTAACCCAAGCGCAATATTTGCAGGCAACTGCGATTGAATATCATGACGATGGCGCTACCATTAGGTTTGGCTCCAGTTGGGGCGAGGGCGAACTCAACAGCCGCCTGATCGGTTCATTTAATGTCAGCAATCTGCTGTTGGTGACTGCGGCGATGTTGCAGTTGGGGTATTCGTTGGCAAAATTGTGCCTGACAGCCAACCAGCTGAACGGCGTTTGTGGTCGAATGGAAATGTTTAGTGCGCCGAATCGACCAATGGCAATCGTGGATTATGCGCATACGCCGGATGCGTTGCAAAAAGCGTTGCAAGCAGCAAGGCTGCATTGCAAAGGGCGATTGTGGTGTGTATTCGGTTGCGGTGGCGACAGAGATCGCGGCAAACGTCCACTGATGGGCGGCATTGCCGAGCAATTTGCCGATGTGGTGGTGCTGACCGACGACAATCCGCGCACTGAAGATCCGTATTTGATTTTGCAAGATATTCAAACCGGCTTGCGCCAGCCACAAAATGCGACGGTGATCCACGGGCGTGAACTGGCGCTGCAATACTGCTTGCAGCAGGCAGCCACCGATGATGTAGTGTTGATTGCCGGCAAAGGGCATGAAGATTATCAGATTATCGGTGATACCAAACTGCATTTTTCCGACCGGGAAATTGTGCAACAACTTTTAGAAGAATAACGATAATGATCAGTTTAGCTATTGACCGATTGGCGGAGATTTTGTCTGCCGAGTTGATTAACGTTGGTACTGAACCCAGTGCGGTCGTGGTGTCACAAATCGCCACTGATACACGCAAAACCAGCGAAAATGCGTTGTTTTTTGCCTTAAAAGGCGAAAATTTCGATGCGCACGATTATTTAGCACAAGCCGTGACGCAGGGCGCTACTGCGCTGGTGGTTTCTACGCCTAATCCAAGTATTAAGGTGCCACAGTTAGTCGTGGCGGACACCCGTTTGGCGTTAGGTCAATTAGCCAAATGGTTGAGAGTAAAACTGGCGCCAAAAACCGTGGCGATGACCGGCTCTTCCGGCAAAACCACGGTGAAAGAGATGACGGCTTCGATTTTGGCAAATTGCGGTGAAGTGTTGTTCACTCAAGGCAATTTTAACAATGATATCGGTGTGCCGTTGACGTTGCTACGTTTGCAACCGCAACACCAATTTGCGGTGGTCGAACTGGGCGCAAACCATGCTGGTGAAATTGCCTACACCACCGAACTGGTGCAGCCGGATGTGGCGTTGGTAAACAATGTAGCGCCGGCGCATTTGGAAGGCTTCGGCTCACTGGATGGCGTAGCGCAGGCAAAAGGCGAGATTTACCGTGGCTTGGCACAACATGGTTGTGCGGTGATTAATCTCGACTGCCATTATTTGGATACCTATTGGCAAGCGGAAATCGGTGTACACCGCACTTATTCCTTTTCGGTGTCGCAGCCGCAAGCGGATTTTTATGCCGCGAATATTGATTTACATGAACAAGGGGCGAATTTTCAGTTGCAAACGCCGCACGGCGAAGTGACGGTCAATCTGCCGTATTTAGGCATTCACAATGTAGCCAATGCACTGGCGGCAACCGCACTTTCGATGTTGGCAGGCGCAACTCTGTCACAGGTCAAGTACGGTCTGGAGCAAAAACAAGCGGTTAAAGGCCGCCTGTTTCCGATTCAAGTGAAGCCTGATCTGTTGTTATTGGACGACACTTACAATGCGAATGTGGATTCAATGCAGTCTGCGGTGAATGTGTTAAAAAATTATTCAGGATTTCGTATTTTTGTTGTTGGAGATATGGCGGAATTAGGCGAAAATAGTCAGCTTTGCCATCAACAGGTGGCGGATTTTACACAGCATGCCGGGCTGGATTTAGTGATCAGTTTTGGTACGCAGAGTGAGGTGATCAGTCGCTTATCACAGGGAAAACATTTCAGTGATAAGGCGGATTTGGTCTTATTTTTACAGCAACAGATTGCGCAACAGCGGCAGAATAATAAAAAAGTAGTGTTGTTGGCAAAAGGATCTCGCAGCATGAAGATGGAAGAGATCATTGATTTATTGAAGGATAAACTATGCTAGTTTGGTTGGCAGATTATTTAGTCCAATACCACTCGATTTTTAACGTGGTGTCGTATTTAACATTTCGATCGATTATTGCCCTGTTGACCGCACTTTTGCTGTCATTGTGGATCGGACCGAAAGTGATTCGCCGTTTGCAGATGCTGCAAATCGGGCAAGTGGTGCGTCATGACGGCCCGGAAAGTCATTTCAGCAAACGTGGCACACCGACGATGGGGGGCGTGATGATTCTATTTTCGATTGGAATCAGTACGTTGTTATGGGCGGATCTGAGCAACAGCTATGTTTGGTGTGTACTGTTTGTGCTGTTCGGTTATGGCGCGATTGGTTTTGTCGATGATTACCGCAAAGTAGTGCACAAAAACAGTGACGGACTGATTGCCCGTTGGAAATATTTTTGGCTGTCGGTGGTGGCGTTGATTGCGGTTTTTGCCATGTACGCGATTGGCAAAGATACCAATGCAACCCGATTAGTGGTGCCGTTTTTCAAAGAAATTATGCCGCAGTTAGGCTTGTTTTATATTGTGTTGGCCTATTTTGTGATTGTCGGCACCAGCAACGCAGTCAATTTGACCGACGGTTTGGACGGATTGGCGATTATGCCGACGGTATTGGTTGCCGGCGCATTTGCTTTTGTCGCTTGGGCGACGGGTAACGTCAACTTTGCTGGTTATCTGCATATTCCGTATATCAAATTGAGTGCTGAACTGGTGATTGTCTGCACTGCGATTGTGGGGGCAGGCTTGGGCTTTTTATGGTTCAACACCTACCCGGCGCAAGTGTTTATGGGAGATGTCGGATCATTGGCATTAGGTGGCGCATTGGGTGCGATTGCGGTGCTGGTGCGGCAAGAATTTTTGCTGTTGATTATGGGCGGTGTGTTTGTGATGGAAACTGTTTCGGTGATTTTGCAAGTCGGCTCTTATAAAATCCGCAAACAGCGTATTTTCCGCATGGCGCCGATTCACCATCATTTTGAATTAAAAGGCTGGCCGGAACCGCGCGTGATTATCCGTTTTTGGATTATTTCGTTAGTTTTAGTGTTACTCGGTTTAATTACGTTGAAACTGCGTTAATTTTTTTATTTTTTATTTTGGGGCAAAAACACGATGAGCAGTCATTCCACTGATTATTACGGTAAAAAAGTCACGATTTTAGGGCTAGGCAAAAGCGGACTGTCCTGTATTGATTTTTTTGCGCATAAACAGGTGGACTTGCGCGTGATCGACACCCGTAACAAACCGCAAGCGCTACCGCACTTTGTCACACAAAGTCATTTCGGCAGCATTCCGCAGCAATGGTTGTTGGAGTCGGATCTGATTGTGATTAGTCCGGGCTTGGCATTGGCAACGCCGGAGGTGCAAAGAGCGGTTCAGGCCGGGGTAGAGGTCGTTGGCGATATTGAACTGTTTTGCCGTGAAACCGACAAACCGATTATTGCCATCACCGGTTCAAACGGCAAAAGTACCGTCACCTCGCTGGTCAATGAAATGGCAAAAGCAGCCGGCCTGAAAGTCGGGATGGGCGGCAATATCGGGATTCCTGCCTTGTCGCTGCTCGAGCAGGATTGCGATTTATATGTGTTGGAACTCTCCAGTTTCCAGCTGGAAACCACGTATTCCCTCAAAGCCAAAGCGGCAACGGTGCTAAATGTCACCGAAGATCATATGGATCGTTATGCGGATTTAGCAGCCTACCGCCAAGCCAAATTGAGAATTTATACCGGTGCGCAAACCGCCGTGGTGAACAGCGACGATGCCTTGAGTTATCCAGAGCCTCAAAGTGCGGTCACGCAACTCAGCTTCGGCACGGTAGCGGACTATCACCTGTTGGAGCAAGACAAGCGCATTTTGCTTGCATTTAAGAGCCAAGTGATTTTGGCGACAGACGAAATGCAGTTGGTCGGACGTCACAACTATATGAATGCGTTGGCGGCGCTGGCGCTGTGTGATGCGGCAGGCATTGACCGCACTTCGGCATGCCGGGCATTGCGTGAATTTCAAGGTTTAGCACACCGTTTCCAGTTGGTGCAGCGTCAAGGTGGTGTGACTTGGATTAATGATTCCAAAGCGACCAATGTTGGCAGTACGTTAGCGGCGCTGCAAGGTTTACAGGTCGCTGGTACGTTATATCTTTTGTTGGGTGGAGACGGCAAGGGCGCTGATTTTTCCGAATTAGCACTGGCGGTGAATAAACCGAATATCCAGCTGTACTGCTTCGGACGTGACGGTGCACAATTGGCGCAACTTTCGGCACAAAGTCAGTTGTTTGACACTATGCAAAGTGCGGTTGCTGCACTGAAACCGCACTTGAAGAGTGGCGATATGGTGTTATTGTCGCCGGCGTGTGCCAGTTTGGATCAGTTCGCTAATTTTGAACAACGTGGCAATGAATTTGCGCGGCTGGCGGAGGCGTAGGATGTCGATTTGGGGTATGTTCAAATCTGCTACGGATCGTTGGTTTCGCATTACGCCAAACAACTTGCTGTATGATCGCACGCTATTTTGGCTGTTTTTGTCGTTGATGACGTTGGGTTTTATCATCATCACCTCAGCTTCGGTTGCTGAAGGCAATCGCTTGTATGATGATCCGTTCCATTTCGCAATACGGGATTTGATGTATGTGGTGTTGGCGTGCTTGACCGCTTATATTTTTATTTTTGTGCCGGTGGAAAAATGGCAGAAGTGGAGTCCATATCTGCTGATGTTGGCGTTACTGTTGCTGATTTTGGTGTTGATTCCCGGCATCGGGCGCACGGTTAATGGTGCTCGACGCTGGATTCCATTGGTGCTGTTTAATTTTCAGCCGGCAGAGTTTGTGAAATTTGCCTTGATTTGCTACCTATCCAGTTACTTTGTGCGGCGCTATGAAGAGGTGCGAATCAAACATCTCAGTGTTGTCAAGCCGACCTTGGTCTTAATGTTGTTATCGGTTTTCCTCTTGTTACAGCCGGATTTGGGCAGCAGCGTGGTGTTAGCATTTATTGTGTTTGCGATGCTGTTTATGGTTGGTGCCAAAATCTATCAATTTATCGTGTTGGCAGTGGCAGGCTTTTTTGCCATTTATTTGTTGATTTTAACCTCTGAATACCGTTTAAAACGTTTAACCTCCTATACCGATCCGTTTGCCGACCCTTTCGGCTCCGGCTTTCAATTAAGTAATTCGTTGATCGCTTTCGGACGTGGCGAATTTTGGGGCACCGGATTAGGCAATTCGATTCAAAAATTGGAGTATTTACCGGAAGCACATACCGACTTCATTATGGCGATTGTCGGGGAAGAATTTGGGCTGGTTGGAATTATCTGCGTGGTAGTGCTGTTTACTTTACTGCTGATTCGAATTCTGAAAATTGGTAAGGAGTCATTGCTGTTAGAACAACGTTTCAGCGGTTATTTTGCGTTTGGCGTCGTTGCGTGGTTTTTCTTCCAAGGCGCATTTAATTTGGGTATGACGATGGGGATTTTGCCGACTAAAGGTTTCACATTTCCGTTTGTCAGTTACGGCGGATCAAGTTTGATTATTAATGCGCTGGTGGTGGCGATTTTGTTGCGTATCGATTATGAAAATCGCCTGATGCGAGGCCATGCTCACTTGAGGGATGACTAAATGACAGAACAGAAACGGTTATTGGTGATGGCGGGTGGCACCGGCGGGCATGTTTTTCCGGCGATTGCGGTGGCACAAAAACTGCAACAGCAAGGCTGGCAGATTTGTTGGTTGGGCACTCAAGATCGCATGGAAGCCACGTTAGTGCCAAAACACGGTATTCCGATTGAATTTATTCAAATTTCGGGTTTGCGTGGTAAAGGATTGAAGGCATTGCTGGTAGCGCCATTTGCGATTACGCGTGCGGTGTGGCAGGCACGTAAAATTATCAAACAATATCAACCGCATGCGGTTTTAGGCATGGGCGGTTATGTTTCAGGGCCGGGCGGCATTGCCGCCAAACTGTGTGGCGTACCGATTGTGCTGCATGAACAAAATGCCGTTGCCGGTTTGACCAACAAATGGTTAGCAAAAATTGCCACTAAAGTATTGCAGGCGTTCCCGAATGCATTTGCCAAAGCGGAAGCGGTCGGCAATCCGGTGCGACAGGTGTTGTTTGAACAGTCGGAACCCAAAGTGCGGTATGCGGCACGTCAAGGCGCGTTGAAAGTGCTGGTTGTTGGCGGCAGTCAAGGTGCGAGAGTGCTGAATTTATTGATGCCAGAGGTGGTGAAACAATACCAACAACCGCTGGAGATTCGCCATCAAGTCGGTCAGGGTAATGTGGAGAGCATTCAAGCACGTTACCCCGACGACGCCAATGTGCAAGTCACTGAATTTATTGATGATATGGCGCAAGCTTATGCTTGGGCGGATTTAATTGTTTGCCGCTCCGGCGCCTTGACGGTATCAGAAATTGCCGCGGTCGGTAGTGCAGCGATTTTTGTGCCGTTTCAACATAAAGATCAACAGCAATATTTGAATGCTTGTTATCTTGCTGATGTTGGTGCCGCAACAATTGTGCCGCAAAACGAACTGAACGCCGAACGGATTACCGCACTTTTGCAACAATGGGATCGAAAAAAATTGGCAGAAATGGCGGAAACGGCAAAAACCATGGCTAAGCCGCTTGCTGCGGATCGGGTTGCCGAGGTGATTGTCAGCGTGGCTAAATGATAACGCTATAAAAAGGCAAAACAGCAAGAATAACAGTAAAAACAGTAGAAAGAGAAGAATAATGGAACAACATGATTTTCAAAAACGCTTGCGGGATTTTGTACCGGGCATGCGTCGGGTCAAACAGATCCATTTTGTCGGCATCGGTGGTGCAGGCATGGGCGGAATTGCCGAAGTGTTGGTCAACGAAGGCTATTTGGTGACCGGCTCGGATATTGCCGACGGCGCAGTAACCCAGCGTTTAACCAATTTAGGGGCGAAGATCTTTTTCAAACACGAAGCCAAAAATATTAAAGAGGCAAGCGTGGTGGTGGTCTCCAGTGCGATTAAAGCCGATAATCCGGAAGTGGTTGCCGCACGCGAAGCGCGGATTCCGGTGATTCAACGGGCGCAAATGTTGGCAGAAATCATGCGGTTCCGACATGGCATCGCAGTTGCGGGTACACATGGAAAAACCACCACCACCGCCATGATCGCCATGATTTATGCCCAAGCCGGTCTGGATCCAACCTTTGTCAACGGCGGCTTGGTCAAATCGGCCGGTACCAATGCGCATTTAGGCTTGAGTCGTTATCTGATCGCCGAAGCGGATGAAAGCGATGCCTCGTTTTTGCATTTGCAGCCAATGGTGTCGGTGGTAACCAATATTGAACCGGATCATATGGAAACCTATCAAGGTAGTTTTGCCAAAATGAAGCAGACCTACATTGATTTCTTGCACAACCTGCCGTTCTACGGTTTGGCGGTGATGTGTGCCGATGACAAAGAATTAGACGAGATTATTCCCAGCGTCGGTCGGCAAGTGATCACGTACGGTTTCAGCAAGCAGGCGGACTATCGGATCGAAAATTATCGTCAAACGGCTTTCCAAGGGCTGTACGACGTGGTTTATCCGTCCGGCAAACGCATTTCAGTGGTGTTAAATGTGCCGGGAAAACACAATGCCTTGAATGCGACGGCAGCACTGGCGGTGGCAAAGGAAGAGGGAATCGGCGACGAGGCGATTTTGACCGCACTTGTTGATTTTCAAGGGGCGGGACGACGTTTTGATCAACTCGGCATATTCGAACGACCGTGCGGAAAAGTCATGTTGGTGGATGATTATGGTCATCACCCGACGGAAGTGGATGTCACCATTGAGGCGGCACGTTCCGGTTGGCAGGATAAACGCGTGGTGATGGTGTTCCAACCACACCGTTATTCACGCACTCGTGATCTATTCG
Organism: Testudinibacter sp. 'clade 2'; assembly: GCF_006227735.1. Classification (NCBI taxonomy): domain Bacteria; kingdom Pseudomonadati; phylum Pseudomonadota; class Gammaproteobacteria; order Pasteurellales; family Pasteurellaceae; genus Testudinibacter; species Testudinibacter sp. 'clade 2'. Next base: position 5,720 of record NZ_VDHB01000077.1, on the reverse strand, counting down.
ATGATTTCGTACAAGTGCTGTCGAAAGTCGATGCGTTGATTATGCTGGAAGTGTACGCTGCCGGCGAGGAGCCGATTGCCGGTGCCGATAGCCGTGCCCTGTGTCGTTCGATTCGTAACTTGGGCAAAGTCGATCCGATTTTATTGTCTGATGTGGAAAAATTACCGGAAATTATGGATCAAGTGCTGCAAAACGGTGATTTAGTGTTGGCGCAAGGGGCTGGCAGCGTGAGTAAATTATCACGCAATCTGGTTGATTTATGGAATAATAATAAGAAATAACAGTAGGTAGAGCGCAAAATGAAACCGTTAAAACAACAAAAAATTGCCGTTTTGTACGGCGGTACGTCGGCAGAGCGTGAAGTGTCGTTAAATTCTGGGCGAGCAGTATTGCAGGCATTAAAAAATCAAGGTTTTGATGTGCATGGTGTAGATCCGCAACAGGTCGGTTTGCAACAGTTGAAGGAACAGGGTTTTGAGCGGGTGTTCAATATTTTGCACGGACGTGGCGGTGAAGACGGCACAGTGCAGGGCGTATTGGAGTTTTTAGGGATTCCGTATACCGGTTGTGGCGTGTTGGCATCTTCGTTGACCATGGACAAAATGCGCACCAAAATGTTATGGAAAGGTTTTGGTTTGCCGGTTGCCGAGATGGAGGTCGTTAACAAAGCCGATTTTGCTGCATTTGATGCGACAAAAATTGTGGAGAAATTGGGTTTGCCGTTGATGGTCAAACCCTCTTTAGAAGGCTCTAGTGTCGGGCTGACCAAAGTCAAACGGCTTGAAGCATTGCAAAGTGCGGTTGAGTTGGCATTTCAGTATGATGAAACTGTGTTGGTTGAGGCTTGGCTAGCCGGCGATGAGTATTCTGTTCCGGTATTAGACGGGGAAGTGTTGCCGTCGATTAGGATTGTGCCGAAAGGAGAATTCTATGATTATGATGCAAAATATATTTCTGATGACACCCAATATTTTTGTCCGTCAGGATTGAGCGAAGCCCGCGAACAAGAGTTAAAACAGCTGGTTAAGCAGGCTTACGAGAGTACCGGTTGCCGTGGCTGGAGCCGTGTTGATGTGATGACCGACGGTGAAGGGCGCTTTAATTTGGTTGAAATCAATACTGCACCGGGTATGACTAGCCATAGTTTGTTCCCAATGGCGGCAAAAGCCAGAGGCTATGACTTTGAACAGCTGGTGGTTAAAATTTTAGAATTGAGTGTATAGGCATGGCGGTAAAACCTAATCGTATCCATCCGACAACGGCAGAACAGAGCGGTTTTAAGTTTTTTGTGCCGTTGAAATCACTATTTGTGATATTATGCTTAGGATTTGGTTATTATTGCTACAGTCATTGGCAGAATTTTTTGCTTTATTTGGATCAACAACCGTTGAATTCATTTGCGGTTATCGGGCAGCCGAAATATACCAGCTATAATGATATTCGTGACAGTCTACTTCAATTTGGTGAGTTGCAAGGCTATTTTTCACAAGATGTGGAGTCGATTCAACAGCAAATCGAACTGATGCCTTGGGTTAAAGGGGCGTTGGTACGCAAGATTTGGCCGAATAAATTGAGTATTGCGGTGGCGGAATACAGTCCGGTCGCTTTTTGGAATGAACGGCAATTATTGGCAGCCGACGGCACGATTTTCAGCTTGCCGCCAGAGAAGCGAGAAGGCTTGCAGCTGCCGAATTTGCAGGGCAATGATTTCCAAAGCCGTGAGGTTCTGTCGGCTTGGTATCAGATAAGTAATGCGTTGAAAGCCAAAAATATGACCTTGCAGTCGATGCAGATCGACAGCCGTGGTGCTTGGCAGGTTAGCTTAAGCAACGGTATCGAATTAAAGCTCGGGCGTGGTGAATGGAAACAGAAAATTGAGCGGTTTGCAACGATTTACCCGCAGATAGAAGTGCCGGATAACCAACAAATCGACTATGTTGATTTACGATATAACAGCGGTGCTGCCGTTGGGTTTAAAGCGCTTCCGGTTCAGACGGAAACTGATGAAGATTAATTAATTGGCAAAGAAGTACACGAATATGGCAAAGATTGTTGAGTCGAAAATAAAAGTTGGCTTGGAAGTGGGTACTTCCAAAGTTGTGGCTGTGGTCGGAGAGGTGTTGCCGGACGGCGTAGTCAATGTGCTCGGTGTCGGCAGTAGCCCATCGAAAGGGATTGATCGCGGCAGTATTACCGATTTGGATGCAGTAGTGAACTCTATCCAACGGGCGATCGAAGGTGCAGAATCGATTGCCGATTGCCAAATTGTCAGTGTATCGTTGGCGATTACGGGTGAACATATTCAAAGTTTGAATGAAAGCGGTTTAGTACCGATCGCCAGTGGCGAAGTGACGGCGGAGGAGATTGAAGGGGCAATGAATATCGCTCAATCAGTCAAAATGGGCGAAGGATTAAGCATTTTACATGTTATTCCACAAGAGTTTGCTGTGGATAAGCAGTTGAATATCAAAAACCCGTTAGGACTGCAAGGCGTTCGTTTGCAGGCGCAGGCGCACTTGATTGCTTGTCATCAAAGCTGGTTGAACAATCTGAAAAAAGCGGTCGCCCGCGCCGGTTTAAAAGTGGATGAAGTGGTATTTTCCGGTTTAGCTTCCAGCTATTCGGTGTTGACCGAAGATGAAAAGGAACTGGGTGTTTGTTTGATTGATATTGGTGGTGGTACGATTGATATTATTGTCTATACCAACGGCTCGCTACGTTTCAGTAAGGTGATTCCTTATGCCGGCAATCGCGTCACTGATGATGTCGCCTATGCATTCAGCACTTCCAGAATGGAAGCGGAAAAAATTAAAGTCGCCTATGGCAGTGCGATCACACCGCCACAGAATAACCCGGATAAGAAAATTGAAGTACCGAGTGTAGGCGGGCGCGCACCACGCAGTCTGGCAAAAGAGATGCTGTCGGTTGTGACCTCAGCTCGTTATCAAGAACTATTAAAATTTGTTGAAAAAGAACTCTTGATATTGAAGCGTGAATTGGACGACAAGCAGATTAAATCGGATTTAATTGCCGGAATTGTATTAACCGGCGGTGGTTCGCAAATTGAAGATATTACCGAGTGTGCAGCAGAGATTTTTGGTCCGCAAGTGCGGGTCGGAACACCACTCAATTTGGCGGGTTTAACCGATTATGTCAGCAAGCCACAATATGCAACTGTGCTGGGGCTGCTTCATCATAATTATAATAATGCAGATGAAGTGCGGCAACGGGATAGCGGCGGCAGTTCGTTGGGCTTGTTATCAAGAACCAAGGATTATATCGTTAAATTTTTTACAATGATAAAAAATCAGTTTTGATAATCAGCGGTTATCGAATAGAATAGCAGCTATCATTATCATTTTGCAAAATAAAACAAACATAACGGGGAGAATATATGTTTGAGCCTATCGAGTTTGACGACATTACCGATGCGGTGATTAAAGTCGTCGGTGTTGGCGGTGGCGGCGGAAACGCAGTTAATCAAATGGTGCAGGAAGAGATTCACGGAGTTGAATTTTTTTCAATCAATACTGATGCTCAGGCATTGCGTAAGAGTTTGGTGAAGCAAACGGTACAGATCGGTGGCAACACTACCAAAGGTTTGGGCGCAGGTGCTAATCCGAATGTTGGTCGTCAAGCGGCTGAAGATGATAAAGATGCGATTCGCAATATTTTGGAAGGCGCAGATATGGTGTTTATCGCCGCCGGAATGGGGGGCGGTACAGGTACCGGTGCGGCGCCTGTTGTGGCACAAATTGCCAAAGAATTAGGCATTTTAACCGTTGCCGTGGTGACTAAACCGTTTGGTTTTGAGGGTAAAAAACGGATGCAGTTGGCAGAAATCGGTATTCGTGAGTTATCCAAATTTGTTGACTCTTTAATTGTTATTCCAAATGAAAAATTGTTGAAGGTGCTGGGCAAAAATATCTCCCTGGTTAATGCTTTTGCCACCGCCAACGAAATTTTGCGCAATGCCGTACGCGGAATCTCTGATATGATTACTTCTCCGGGCTTAATCAACGTTGACTTTGCCGATGTGCGTACCGTGATGCAAGAGATGGGGCATGCAATGATGGGTACCGGTATTGCAAGCGGTGAGGTTGGTGATGGTCGTGCAGATAAAGCTGCACAAGATGCTGTTGCTAGTCCATTGTTGGAAGATATCGATCTGTCTGGCGCCCGTGGCGTGTTGGTGAACATCACTGCCGGTATGGATTTAGGTTTGGAAGAGTTCCAAACTGTCGGCGACACTATTCGTGCTTTTGCTTCGGAAGAGGCGACCGTGGTTATTGGTACCAGCTTGGTGCCGGAAATGAGCGAAGAGATTCGCGTGACAATTGTGGCAACCGGTATTGGCAATAAAGAAGAGAATGAATTGAGAGTGATTACACCAAAAGCCAATAATAGTGGTTCGCAAGCAAGCGTGAATCCGGTTCAATCCGGTTTTGCGACTTCACAGTCGAACTTAAATCCACAATCGCAGTCTAATCAAGGGTATGGCAGTAGCAGTTACGGCAGTAAAACCGCCGTCGGTGCAGAAACTGCTAAACCAAAAGAGTTTGATGAGAATAACTTATTTGATATTCCATCATTTTTGCGTAACCAAGCCGACTAGCTTTTAACAAATTTAAAAGTGCGGTTTGTTGTATCCGGATAGGGGTACTAAAGAGAGTTTATGATTAAACAAAGAACATTAAAACAAAGTGTCAAAGTCACGGGTATCGGCTTGCACAGCGGTAAAAAAGTGACGTTGACCATGCGTCCGGCAGAAGTGAATACCGGCGTGATCTATTGTCGTACCGACTTGAATCCGCCGGTCAGCTTTGTTGCAAAAGCCGATGCGATTCGTGACACGATGTTGTGTACTTGTTTGGTGAACGATGACGGTGTGCGTGTTTCAACGGTCGAGCATATCAATTCGGCGCTGGCGGCATTGGGAATTGACAACATTATTATTGAAGTCGATGCGCCGGAAATTCCGATTATGGACGGCAGTGCGGCACCGTTTATCTACTTGTTGCTGGATACCGGTATTGAAGAGCAGGCTGCAGCCAAGAAATTTATCCGCATCAAAAAATCAGTGCGGGTTGAAGATGGTGATAAGTGGGCTGAATTCAAACCTTATCACGGTTTTCATTTGGATTTCACTATTGATTTTAAACATCCGGCAATTGATAGCAATGTCACCAACTATAAATTAGATTTTTCGACCCAAGCGTTTATCCAGCAAATCAGCCGGGCGCGGACATTTGGTTTTATGAAAGATATTGAATATCTGCAAGCCCAAGGTTTAGCGCTAGGCGGTAGTCTAGATAATGCCATTGTGCTCGATGATTATCGGATTTTGAACGAAGATGGGCTACGCTTTAAAGATGAATTGGTTCGACATAAGTTGTTGGATGCGGTTGGCGATCTGTATATGGCGAGCCATAATATCATCGGTGCTTTCAAAGCCTATAAATCGGGGCACGGGCTAAATAATAAATTGCTGAGAGCGGTGTTGGCTGATCAAACCGCATGGGAATTTGTCACCTTTGAACAGGAAGCAAAAGTGCCGCAAGGGTATTTGGTTCCTGCTCAAATTATGATTTAAGCCTTAATGATGTTTTAAAAGCCATATTTTTTAGGAAATATGGCTTTTTTTATATTGATGGTTTAAAAAATGCAAAGTGCGGTTTAAAGTGCGTTACAATAAAACGGCTATTCTAGGGTCTGTTGAT
>NZ_VDHB01000076.1:0-29443 GCF_006227735.1 Testudinibacter sp. 'clade 2' | reverse complement strand
TGCCTACCCAAATCAGCTTATTGCAATTTTGGTGGATATCGCATACAACAATCCAAAAGTGATTGCTGTTTGCTGTTCTATTATTAGCAAGCTCATTACCAAGTCGGATAATCCAAATAAAATAAGGAAATTGATTTTTAAAAAGCTAAACAATATGCCGAATTCTGGCTTTGCCCAAATTTGGCTACAAAGAATGCTAAAAGATGATTTGCAAGGAATTAAGCTTACAGAGAAATTATGTTTAATTATTGACAATCCATCAAAAGAGATTTGGGATAATTCTTGGATTAACAGTAATAAGATGAAAAGAATTTTTAATCAAAGGAATGCTTCTGGCGATCAAATTATTTTTGATAGAGATCTATTTAATAAATTAGATATAACCATATCGAGTGATGAAGTTGATTTATTTCAATATAAATAAAGCCATGCCGTCTGAAACCGCACTTGGCTTGTTAAGCAAGTAAGCGTTTCAGACAGCATTTCTTTCATTCCCCGAACAACACTCCCCAAAGCAAAAAGTGCAGTCAAAAAATCTTAGCGCTATGTCAATTTATTCAATCCGCTCAATCCTTATCTGATTTGCCGTTGCCGACGGCCTAAATTCACTGGCAAAACGCCCTAAATAAACCAAGCCGTTGGCAGGTTTGGTGCTGCCGTGGAATAAAGCGAGATTGCCCCACGGGGCGTAGTAGGTGACGTCGCCCGCTTTGGGCGCGAAGTTGCCGTTGTGGCTTGGGCTGTCGGGCAGTTTTTGCGGCAAGTAGGCGATTTTTTCAATGCCGCCGTAGTTTTCGGCTTTGAGCGTGAGCGGCAGTTGTGCCAGCAGGGCTTGCGCGGTCGGATTATCTTCCAGCGTGGCGGTGTGGCTTTGTTGCCCGGTTGTTGATTCTAGGGTTATTTTAATTTTCACTGTCTTTGCCTCCGATAGAGAAAATGTTGATATGAATATTAATGCAAGCAAGGGCAAGGTGCATTTTTGTTTCATCCGTATGCTCCGTTCAAGCGTTGTTGGCACTCGGTTTGCCGGGGTTTGATGACTTTTGCCGGAATGCCTGCCACCACGCTATCGGGCGGCACGTCTTTGCTCACCACCGCACCCGCTGCCACCACCTATTGCTCGCTGTCGGGCGGGAGAATCCGGTTCAGGGGATAGGGGGTTGTTCATGGTTATCGCTTTGGCGTATTCGTTGGTTATATTGAATGCCGTCTGAAACCCAACACCCTCAAAGTGCGGTTTCAGACGGCATTTTTACCGCTTATTTCAAATTCGTCTTAAAAAACTGCTCGAATTTATCAAACGGAATTTTGCCCGCTTGGTTGTCATACAAATCCACATGGGTAGCACCGGGTACGATATACAGCTCTTTGTTGGCACCTTTGAGTTTTTTGAACGCCTCTTCGCTGAAATAGCGCGAGTGGGCGTTTTCGCCGTGTACGATCAGCACCGGATTTTGAATTTCACCGGCGCGTTGCAACAGCGGCATATTGATGAACGACAGCGGTGTGGTGGCCGTCCAAGCGGCGTTGGCGTTGATGGCACGCGGGTGGAAGCCGCGCGGGGTTTTGTAAAACGCCCAATATTCTTGCACGAATGACGGCTCTTGCCCGCTTAATGTTTCCGGCAAATTGTTGCTGCTGGGGGCGAATCTGCCCGCTTTAAAATCGGCGCTGCGTTGGGCGTTCAAGCCTTGCAACATCGCATAACGCGCCGCGTGGTCCACGCTGTTGTTATAGCCGTTTGCCATAACCTGCGACATATCATACATGGTGCTGGTGGCGGTGGCTTTGATGCGGGTGTCCATGCTGGCGACGTTCAACGCCATGCCGCCCCAGCCGCAAATGCCCAACACGCCGATACGCTCGGCATCAATAAAATCCTGATTGCTCAAAAAATCCACCGCCGCACTGAAATCTTCGGTGTTGATATCGGGGCTTGCCACATTGCGCGGCTCGCCGCCGCTTTCGCCGGTAAACGACGGATCAAACGCCAGAGTGGCAAAACCACGCTTAGCAAGCTCTTGGGCATACAAGCCTGATGACTGTTCTTTTACCGCTCCAAATGCACCTGCCACCGCCATCGCAGGCAGCTTGGCTTTGGCGTTTTTGGGCGCATTTTTCGGCAGGTATAAATCCGCCACCAAAGTAATGCCGTAGCGGTTTTTGAACTGCACTTTTTGCTGGGTTACCTGGTCTGATTGCGGAAAAATCTTGTCCCACTGTGTGCCAACGGTCTGCATGGTGTTGTCCTTAAGATTGCTGTGAATGGAAACTTGTGCCAAGGCAGAAGCCGAAGCGAACGACAAACTGGCGCCCATGGCGGTGATGGCCAGCAATTTTTTGATGGGTTGGGGCATGGATTACCTCTTTGATTAATCTGTTTGGCTGATTATAAAAAGCCGATAATTTCCTGTAAATTTGCTATTTGTTAATTTACAATTAGAAAAATAGAAATTATAAAATGAAAGAATAAATGAAAATGCCGTCTGAAACCGTACTTTGATGTGTTTAAGTTTCAGACGGCTTTTAGACAAGAATCGGCAGCAGTGGTAATCCAGCCATTCACATTAACATTTTATTTTTGAAAAAGAATTGTGTGTGAAATAAAATACCGCGAAGCCCATCCAAATACACACAGGAGCTGCTATGCTGAATCGTCGCCAATTCCTCATCACCGCCGCCGGTGCTGCCATGCTCACGGTTGCTGGTTGCGCCGTAACTTCTCACAAGGGCAACACCGCCTATCAAGCCACCGCCATCACTCAAGTATTCGGCGACGGTATGCGACTGACGGCGGTTGCGGTTGAATATCCGTATGCAGTCGTATCCGCACAACTGGATAAAACCCAATACACGGTTGATAATCGCAACATTACTGGCGTGTATGTTAGCCAAAGTGTGAGCGGCGTGCCATCTGCAAGCGGGCGTTTTGTGATTATTACCCTTAACCCTGATGATGACGCAGCGTTGCTCGTACAAAAAAATCCACCCACTAACAAAAGCGGGCAAGATATAGCAAAAAACGGGCCGGGTAACGCCGGCGATATTCAAGAATCTGCCCCCACGCTCAAGGCAGCACAGGCACAAATTCAAATCGCCGACACGGTATTGCTAGACACCGACCGCAGTGTGAATTTGGTGTTTGACGCATTCAAGCAATATGAATACCACGACGCAGCCACTGGCAAAACCGTGCGTTACAACCTTTTTGTGCCGCAGATCCGCACAGATGAACGTCTGCCCTTGGTGCTGTTCATGCATGATGCTGGCGTAACAGGCAAATTCACTCAAGCCACGCTGTATCAGGGCAATGGGGCGATTGCGTGGGCGACACCACAGGCACAGGCGGAGCACCCTTGTTTTGTGCTGGCACCGCAGTTTGATGAAATCATTGCCGATGACAGCAGCCACACCTCAAACTACATGGCAGCAACCATCAATCTCATCAAGCAATTGCAACAAGATCACGCCATCGACGGCACACGGCTCTACACCACAGGGCAATCAGGCGGCGGCATGATGTCTATCGCCATGAACATCGCTTATCCTGATTTTTTTGCCGCTTCTTATTTGGTTGCTTGCCAATGGAATGCGGATTTACTCACGCCAAACATGGTAGGCGTGAAATGGTGGATTACCGTTTCTGAAGACGACAACAAAGCCTATCCAGGGGAAATTCTAATTACCCAAAAGCTCTCTGAATTCGGTGCAAAAGTGGCAAGGGCTCAGTGGAATGCCCAATGGTCAGCGGCAGAATTTCAGGCTGCGTATCAAGCGATGGCGTCACAGCAGGCGAATGTGAACTTTGTGCATTTCCAAAAAGGCAGTGTTTTCAAAACTGCCGCCCAAGCAAATGCCGGCGGTGCATCAGGACATACCGCAACATGGCAATACGCCTACAACATCACCCCAATCCGCAACTGGGTTTTTGCCCAGCGTAAGTTAACGTAAAACGTGAGCTGACTTATGAATTATGCCGCCTGAAACCGCACTTTGCTTTTTTGAGCAAGTAAAGGTTTCAGACGGCATTTGTTATAACAAAGGTGCAGATTTGGGCGGGATTTTATAAACGTCCGCTATATTTCCTTGTTTAATTCATTCAACACCAAGGTTTGCAGTTCGTCTTTTGGCAGTAAAAGCTGATAATCCGATACGCCGATGGGTTTGTTGATGTCTTGTAAGGCGATTTCTACGTCCAAGCGATCTTTTTCGGCACAAAGAATAATGCCGATGGATGGGTTTTCATGTTCGCTTTTTTCCAATTTGTCCAGCAGGGTCAGATAAAAATTCATCTTGCCCACATATTCTGCTTTGAAACTGCCGATTTTTAATTCAATCGCTACCAGCGAACGTAAGCCACGATGGAAAAACAGCATATCGACAAAATACTCTTTTTGGTTGTATTCCAAGCGGTATTGATTGCCGATGAAAGAAAAGCCTTTGCCCAATTCCAACACAAACGACTTGATTTTCTCCGTCAGTCTTTTTTCCAATTCTTGTTCTTTTATGGGTTCGATAATGCCTAAAAAGCCGAGATTATACGAATTTTTAAAGACTTCGTTGGCGTAGTCGGCGCTGATCGGCAATAAGGTTTCGTTGAAATTATTGGTTTGCAATTGCGTTTGGGTATGGTGGAATGTGTCCATTTTGATGGCGTTGAGCAGCAAATCTCTTGACCAACCTTTGCTAATCACTTCATTGGCATAAAAGGCGACTGCGGCGAGGGATTGAATTTTATCCAATAACAACAGATTATGTCCCCACGGCAAAACTGCTACAGCCTGTAGCAGTTTTTCATCTGCCTGATAATAACGCTCATAAAAACGCTTCATATTCCACAAGTTGCGTGGCGACAGCCCCATATCGGGAAATTCATTTTTGAGATCGGCTGAAAGCTGTTTCACCACCGCACTGCCGTATCCTTCCGCTAACTGCCTGTCAAACAGCAATTTGCCCAAAAGCCAATACACCGAATTCACCGCCCCATTGATTTGCTTGGCAACTCGGGCTCTGGTGGTGTGAATTTGGCTAATGGCTTGTTGCAAGATTTCACTGTAATCGTTACTGCTTATCAGTTCTTTGCTCATTGTTTTTTCCTTTACCGGCTTTCTGATTTTGGATAATTTATGACAAAATCATAGAGATAAATAGAACGCAATACAATGCTGGCGAACATCATCGTCAGCCCCAAAAACGTCCCGAATACGCTTTTGCGCTAAACCAACTTGGCACAAGGGTGTTCAAATGATCGAACCACGCCAGCATGGTCTGCATCATTTCGTTTGAATAATCCACTTCTTCTTTGCCCAAAGTGAGCGCCACCGTAAAAGCATGAATGCTTTCCGCCGCCATATAGAACGCATTGAGCGTCCAAAAATCCGCCGGCACATCGCCGCCAAAATAGCTGCACAGCTGCCCGATGGCAAACGGCGGACTCACCTCTGCCGTGACCATTGCCCCTGTCAGCGCATAATAGGGATCGACCAAACCGCTGCCTTGAAAGTCAATCACATACAGTTCGTTCTGCGGTGAGATCACCATATTGTCAGACTGGAAATCGGCGTGCAGCAGGCTCATCGGTCGCTGTTGCAAGCAAGAGATATGCTGGTTTATAAAAGCAAGAAGCAGCTCACCGCCAAACAATGTTTCGCCGCAGGCGTGATAATCTTCAATATATTTTTTGACTTTGCCGCCATATATCGTCGCCCAATCCGCAGAGGGCGGATGGCTTTCAACTGCCTGCATGGTTTTCAGCATTTGTCCTGCCTGGCGGCCGAATTCATACTGCGCTTGTTCTGAAAGCGAAGGAAGCCGCTCTTTCGCCTCCTCGCCCTCGCACCACGTCAGCAGCTGATAAACGTTTTTCCCCTTATTGCATACGCCGAAATCAAGCGGCTGCGACATCTTGATGCCCGTTAATGCAAAACGCTTCATCAATTCAAATTCGTGTTTCTTGTTTTCATATTCGGCGATATCCGAAACACGCAGCAATCGTTTTTCGCCATCAATGGTTGTTATGCAATATTTTTTATCGTCCGACCAACCTTTATTGATGATGTCGGTTTTTGCAAACGTGTCGGTATTCGGAATATCGCGGATGACGTCAATCATGCTTTCCCCTTGATGTTGCTTGGTTTGATGGTTTTTAAGCATAACAGTTGAGTTTGTTTCCTTAAAGCCTTAATTCGCACCACATTACCGCCCTGCTTGGGATTTGATGTAAGAAAAATGCCGTCTGAAACTTGGCACATCAAAGTGCGGTTTCAGACGACATTTTCCTACTCATCCAAAAGCCAATAATTTCCTATAAATCATCCATTTATTAATCTATAATTACCCAATTGGAAATCATACCCAACAAGAGCCCAAAAATGGACAGATTATTCGCCCTCAAAGTCTTCTGCGTGGCGGCAGAAACCTTGCAATTCAAAGAAACCGCCCACCGCCTTGCCGTTTCCGCGCCGGTGATTACCCGCAGCATTGCCGAGCTGGAGCGTGCTTTGGGCGAGCCGCTGTTTATTCGCAGCACCCGCCAGATTGTGTTGAGCGATTTCGGGCGGCAGTTTTTGCCCAAGGCACAAGGGCTGTTGGACGAGAGTGAGCAGTTGTTCCAAAACCAAGGCAACGACGACGAAATGCACGGTGTGGTGCGGATTGCGATGCCGATTCTGCCGTTTAACGATGAGATTTTGGCCGAGCTTCTGACCGCACTTGAACCCTATCCGCACATCACGCTCGATTGGCAAGTGGGCGGCAAGCGCCTGAACGTGGTGGAAAAACAGATAGACGTGGGCATACGCATCGGTTTTGCCGCCGACAGCAATTTAATCGCTAGAAAAATCGGGAAAATGCACGAAAAAATCGTCATCGCCCCCAAATTACTGACCAAATTGGGCGAGCCGGCTGATTTCGCCGACCTCAAAAAGCGCTACCCGCTCGCAGCCCTTGCCGACGAAAACACCGGCAAAGCCTGGGCATGGCACATCAACGACGACGAACAAATCCTCGCCAATCCGCAGTTTTACAGCCAAGAGATGAACGCCATCCTTGCCGCGGTGAAATCAGGGCGGGTGGTCGGGCATATTTTAGACTGCGTCTGCGCCGACGCATTGGCAAACGGCGAGATCGTCGAGTTGTTCGCCGAGGTGCCGAAAATCCAGTGGCCGGTGTATCTCTACCGCCAACAACAAAGCGTCACGCCGGCTCGAGTGAAGTTTGTGTTTGAGGAATTGGCAAGGATAGTGGGGCGGCGGTTTATTCAGGCTGCCTGAAAGCCCAAACCGACACAACGGAGACACCATGAAACGGACACAATTGATCGAGTACATCGCCGCACAATACGGCGCAGCACCGGATTACCCGTGGCAAAAACACCCCGACTACGCCGTGTTCCGCCACCCTAACCGCAAATGGTTTTGCGCCTTGTTGGTGGTGCCCGGCAGCAAATTGGGGCTGGCAGATGACGCCAATGTGGACATCGTCAACCTGAAAGCACCGCCGGAATTAATCGGCGCCCTGCGCAGTATGCCCGGGATATTCCCGGGCTGGCACATGAACAAAGAACATTGGATCAGCGTGCTGCTGGATGGTGGCCAGAACGATGAAACGATTTTCAGCTTACTGGCGGATAGTTATGCTTTAAGCCGCTGAGGTTAAAGTGCGGTTTGAACAAGATAAAGAGGGGGCGATTATTATTGCCCCTCGTCCAAACGGTTAATATGCTTTTTCGCCGCAATCCAAGCGCCGCACCAGCCGGTGAAAGCGGCTAGCATAATGATAAAAATAGCTTCAATCAGGTTGATGCCGTTTAATTCATATTTGACTGCAAAAATATTGGCGACATATTCAATCGCGGTGGAAAAATAGGCAATCGTAACCGCACTTAGTAATGTTGCCAAAATGCCGCCGACAATGCCATAGATTAAGCCGGTGTATAAAAAAGGGCGCAGGATAAAATGTTCGGTAGCGCCAAGTAGTTTCATCACTTCAATATTGGCGCGGCTGCTGTAAACATCAGAGCGAATGCTGTTGCCGATCACCAACACCACCGCCAATAACATTAGCAGGGTGCAAACCACCGCAATTCGTCCTGCCAGCCAAGTGATTGCCGCCAATTTTTCCAGCCAATCACTGTCCAACCGCACTTCATCTACACCTTTAACTTTGTTGAGCGCAACGCGCAGATCGGCTAATTTCGCAGATTGTTGAAACTCCTCTTGCGGCGTAATCATCACCACCGCCGGTAGTGGGTTGTCATCTAGCAATTCCAGTTCACTGCCAAATCCCGACCAAGCGCGAAAATCCTCCAGACTTTGTTGGCGCGAAACATAACTTAATGCAGCAACCCCCTCTTGTTGGCGCAATTTTTCTACCACCAGATTGGCGTCGGCTTCACTTAAGGTTTTATGCAGATAAACCGTGATTTGCGACTCAGGATAAAATTCGGTAGCGGCTTGTTTGGTGTTTTTCCACAACAAGTAGCTGATAGTTGGAATGGTTAGCGAAACTGCGATCACCAGCACAGTCAAAACGGTGCCGATTTTTTTGTTCCAAAGATCGGTCAACACCGATTTCATAACATACTGAATATTTAGCCAAAACGGCGCTTGCAAGCGACGAGAATTCATATTTTTACCGCTCCTACTGAAATGCCCGCAGATGACCCTGTTCCAAGACTAAGGTCGGTTTTGGTTTTTGTTGAATGATGTTGTGGTCGTGAGTAGCAATTAACACAGTAACACCAATACGGTTAAACTCCTCAAACAGGCGAAAAATTTCCTGCGACAGGGCTTTGTCCAGATTACCGGTCGGTTCGTCTGCCAACAGCAATTGCGGTCGATTGACCACGGCGCGGGCGATATCCACTCGTTGTTGTTCGCCGCCGGAGAGGTGTGCCGGCAAATGGTTGGCACGGTGCAGCAAACCGACTTTGTCTAACGCTGCCGAGGCTCTGCGTTTAATTTCGTTCGGGTGCATACCGCTGATAATCAGTGGCAGAGAGACATTTTCCAATACTGAGCGATCTGTCAGTAAGCGGTAGTCTTGGTGCACCATACCGATTTGGCGTCGTAAAAACGGAATCTGCTCCGAGTTGATGCGGGTAATATCGTGACCGTTGAAAAACACATTGCCGCCATTGGCACGTTCAATCCCCATAATCAATTTCAGTAGCGTACTTTTGCCGGCACCGGAATGACCGGTCAGATAGCTCATGCTACCGATCGGCAGGTGGAAGCTCAAACCTTGCAAGGCTTGCTTGCCGCCCAGATAGGCTTTGCTGACATTCACAAAACGAATCATATTCTCTCTCTTATTGTTAGGAAGCGCTGACTTATTACTCGCTTTCCTGACTAAATAACGCTTCGATAAACTCTTTTGCCTCAAACGGACGCAGATCATCGATCTTTTCCCCGACGCCGATATAGCGAATCGGCACTTTAAATTGATCGGCAATGGCAAAAATCACGCCGCCTTTTGCGGTGCCATCCAGCTTGGTGAGCGTAATTCCAGTCAAGCCGACCGCTTCGTTAAACAGTTTTGCTTGGCTGATGGCATTTTGCCCGGTGCCGGCATCCAGTGTCAGCATAATCTCATGTGGCGCTTGTGGATCAATTTTTTGCATCACCCGCACAATTTTTTTCAATTCATCCATCAAGTTATTTTTATTTTGTAAGCGCCCGGCAGTATCCGCCAATAAAATATCGATATTTTTGGCTTTTGCCGATTCCAGTGCATCATACAGCACCGAAGCCGAATCGGAACCACTGCTTTGCGCCACCACCGGAATATGGTTGCGTTCGCCCCAAACTTGCAACTGCTCGACTGCTGCCGCACGGAATGTGTCGCCTGCCGCCAACATCACCGATTTGCCTTGTGACTGGAACTGACGTGCCAATTTGCCGATGGTGGTGGTTTTGCCGACACCGTTGACCCCGACCATTAAAATCACAAACGGTTTTTTATCCCCAATCACCAACGGCTGCGCCACCGGCTGCAAAATCTCTGCCATTTCGTCTTTCAGTTTTTGATACAACTGTTCGGCATCACGTAACTCTTTTTTCGAGGCATGCTGGGTCAGATTGTGGATGATTTTGGTGGTGGTCGGCATACCGATATCGGCGATCAACAGCTGCTCTTCCAGCTCTTCAAACAACTCATCATCAATTTTTTTGCCAGTGAATAGATTACGAAATCCGGAACCTAGGTTCTGTTTAGTTTTTACCAAGCCTTTCAGCAAACGACTGAAAAAGCCGCCTTCGCTCGGTTTTTCTTGTTCTTTGGGTTGT
This sequence comes from Testudinibacter sp. 'clade 2', assembly GCF_006227735.1. Classification (NCBI taxonomy): domain Bacteria; kingdom Pseudomonadati; phylum Pseudomonadota; class Gammaproteobacteria; order Pasteurellales; family Pasteurellaceae; genus Testudinibacter; species Testudinibacter sp. 'clade 2'. The sequence goes on along the minus strand of NZ_VDHB01000076.1, from coordinate 19,157 downwards.
GGTGCTTGCTGCTGCGCCAACCGCACTTTTTCAGCGGCTTCCTGCTCAGCCTGCTGTTGTGCCAATGCTTCGGCTTGTCTAGCCGCTTCTTGTTCCGCCAACCGAGCTTTCTCGGCGGCTTGCTGCTCAGCTTGTTGTTGTGCTAATGCTTCGGCTTGTCTAGCGGCTTCTTGTTCCGCTTGCGCCAACCGCACTTTCTCGGCGGCTTCCTGCTCAGCTTGTTGTTGCGCTAATGCTTCGGCTTGTCTAGCAGCTTCTTGTTCCGCCTGCGCCAACCGCACTTTTTCGGCAGCTTGCTGTTCAGCCTGCTGTTGTGCTAATGCTTCGGCTTGTCTAGCGGCTTCTTGTTCTGCTTGCTCCTGCGCCAACCGCACTTTTTCGGCGGCTTGCTGTTCAGCCTGTTGCTGTGCTAATGCTTCGGCTTGCTGTTCTGTCTGCTGTTGCTCTTTGCTGCCCAAGCCTAACCAAGACCAAAAACCGCTCTTTTTCTTATTATCCGTCATTCCCGTTTTCTCACTAATACTTAGCCAATTCAGTGATGAAGTAAAGTCTGTTAAAGACCATTCAAATTGAGGGCTAGTTTATCACTTAACCGCTTTTTTTGTGAAATTTTCTCAACCGCACATTTTCTCAACCGCACTTTAATGATTTCGCCGCCTGTTTGATCAGCTGCAAAGTCAATTCGCAGGATTTGATAAATGACGGGATCGGTAAAAATTCAAATTTAGAGTGAAAGTTATGTGCGCCAGTGAAATAGTTCGGAGTGGTAATGCCTTTCACCGAAAGTGCCGCACCGTCGGTGCCGCCACGCATTGGAGTGACTTTTGCAGTGATGTCGAGCTGTTGCATGGCGCTGAACAGCAAATCAATTGAGCGGCGATCATCGGTTAAGGTGTTGGCGATATTGCCGTAAATATCCTCAATTTTACACTCTATTCTGATTTGTGGATATTGCTGTTGTAGTTGTGTAACTGATTGTAAAATAAAATCTTTACGCTGTTCAAAAACAGTTTTATCAAAATCGCGAATTGCAATTTGCAGCTTAGCTTGGCTTTGGTTGGCATCAACACGGTTAAACCACCAATAGCCCTCTTTTTGTTCGGTGCATTCCGGTGTTTGATTACGATCGAAACGGCTGATCAAATCATGGGCGACTAAAATTGGGTTGACCATCACGCCTTTTGCCGACATTGGGTGGGCGCTGACGCCGTAGATGGTAATGTCGGCAGCAGCGGCATTAAAGTTTTCGTACACCACTTCGCCCAGTTCACAACAGTCGATAGTATAAGCAAAATCCGGTTTGAAGCGGGTTAGATCCAGCTGTTTTGCACCACGTAAACCAATCTCTTCGTCAGGCACAAAAGCAATATAAATATCGCCGATCGGGATTTTTTGTTGTTGAATGATCGAAAGTGCGGTCATGATATTTGCAATCGCTGCTTTGTTGTCGGCACCCAACACGCTGGTGCCGTCACTGAAAATGATTTCTTGCCCTTGGTAGGCAAGAATTTCAGGGTGTTCGGCGACGTTCAACCTAATATTTTGTGCCGGATTTAATACAAGATCTGTACCGTCAAAGCGTTTAATTTGTGGTGAAATTTGTGCCGACAGCGCAACATCGACGGTATCCATATGTGCCACGAACCCAATTGGCGTAGCATTCGGCACGCTGCCGGGCAAAAGTGCGGTTACATTGGCATATTGATCAGTATGAATCTGGCTTAAGCCCAGCTGTTTTAATTCTTCCGACAATAATTCCGCCATTTTCCATTGCCCATCCGAGCTGGGCACGCTTGAAGCTGCGGCATTACTTTGGCTGCTGATTGCCAGATAACGAAAAAAGCGTTCAATTAGCTGTTGTTGCATTATGTTCTCCTTATGTGCAGTTAGGCTTTCGGGTAAGTGTAGCCACTGTCAAAACCGAGCGGAATCCCGAGCCACCAGTAAACATACAACACGAGAGTCAAGACGATAAATAAGCCGATGGTATAAGGAATCATCATCGAACACAATGTGCCGACACCGGTATTTTTGCAGTACCGCTGGCAGTACGAAATCAACAGCGGATAAAAGGCAAACATTGGGGTGGATACGTTGACCACCGAGTCGCTGATGCGAAATGCAGCTTGGGTTAATTCCGGCGAAATATTTACCGACATCAGCATCGGCACCAAAATAGAGGATAAAATTGCCCATTTTGAGGTGGCGGAGGTGATAATAATATTTAAAAGTGCGGTCAGGATTAATACGCCGAAAATCGTAATACCGGATGGCATTTGCAGTGATTTCAAGAACTCAGCGCCAGATAAGGCGATTAGCGTGCCAATGCCGGATCGGTTAAATGAGTACAGAAATTGGGCGCAAAAGAATGAAAATACAATGAAAGGCACTAAGGTATAGGTGATCTTTTCCATTGATTTCGTCACTGTTCGTGTATCGCTGAAGGTTTTGGCGATCACGCCGTGGATCAGTGATGGTACAGCAAAAAACAACAGCAATAACGGCACGATGATCTGCATAATCGGAGCAGTCGGGCTGGTCAGCGAGCCTTCCGGTGAGCGTAATAATGAATTTTGCGGAGCTGCAACAGCAAATAATCCGATGGCGATCAAAATGAAAACCGCACTTGCCCAACGAAAGGCTTTTAAATCCAGCGCAGAAGGCTGCTGGATTTCAATGTGTGCCGAATCCAGCTCGTTGGAAAGCGGCATGGTTCTTTTTAAACGTGGGTCTATGATTTTGTCAGTAATATACCAACAGACACCAATCACAAAAAACGTGCTGCCGAAACTCAAAAAGTAGTTCGCTAAAATATTGACCTCATAGCTTGGATCAATAATGCGTGCCGCATTTTGCGTAAAACTTTGCATAATCGGATCGATAATGGATGGCGTGAAACTGGCTGAGAAGCCACCAGCCAAACCGGCAAATGATGCGGCAATGCCGGATAACGGATGTTTACCGACTGAATAGAAAATCAGTGCGGCGACCGGCATTAAAATCACATAGGCAGAATCGGATGCGATGTGTGCAAAAACCGCAACTGTAATCACCGCCGGGGTTACGATATTTTTCGGAATGATATTTAAGGCGCGGCTCAAGCCAACGTTGATAAAGCCGCTGGCTTCGGCAATCCCGATACCGATGGTTGCGACAATGGTAATACCTAGAGGGGGAAAGTTGACGAAGTTTTTAGTCAGCGAGGTCAAAAATGCCAAAATTTCAGAAGGTTGAAATAAATTGACAATCACCAGTGGCTGCTGCGTAATTGGATTGATGTAGTCAAAGCTGAAGTAAGACAATCCCCACGAAAGCAGCCAGCAAATAATCAGGGCATATACAAACAACATGGTAATATCCGGCAATTTATTGCCGATATATTCGATTTTTTGCAGCCAATCACGCTTTATGGCTAATTTTTCTGACATTTTGCAAGACCTTAATATTGAAGAATAAGAAAGTATTTGTAGCAGTTTATGTTGTTTTAGTAAAGAAAAAGGGACTACCCAGACAGGTAATCCCTTTTGATGATATACAAAGTGCGGTCAACTTAATGCGGTTGATCCAATTGCCCGTGATCCTCGATAGCCGGTTGGTTTTCGTCAAACTCCGGCAGAGGTTTATGTTGGCTGGCGATAAAGCTGTAGATCACCGGCAACACAAACAGGGTGAACAATGTGCCGATTGCCAAACCGGAGATGATGACCACACCAATACTGAAACGCGAGATTGCACCGGCGCCGGAGGCGTACAGCAGCGGAATCAGCCCGGCGATCATCGCGGCGGTGGTCATCAAAATTGGGCGCAAACGAATACGAGCCGCTTCTGAAATTGCCTCGATACGGTTTTTACCGTGTAATAACTGCTCTTCTTTGGCAACTTCACACATTAAAATACCGTGCTTGGTGATCAGTCCGACTAAGGTGATCAATCCGACCTCCGAGTAGATATTCAAAGTCGTACCGACAAGCCCTAAGAAGTTCAGCAGATTAAGCATTAAGAGTGCACCACTGATCGCCAGCGGCACTGAAACCATGATCACTAGCGGGTCACGGATCGATTCAAATTGAATTGCCAAGACTAAGAAGATAATGATTACGGCTAAACCGAAAGTGGTTGCCAGCGTATTGCCTTCTTGTACATATTGCCGCGATTCACCACGGAAATCATAAGTGTAGCCTTGTGGCAATAGTTCGGCACCACTGGTTTGGAACCATTGAACGGCATCACCGATCGATCCGGTTGGGACGCCACTGATCACCGCAGAATTTAGCTGGTTAAAGCGTGGCAACGACAGCGGTTGGGTTTTTAGTTCCAGTTTAATTAAGCTGCTGAGCGGTACCGCACGTCCATCGGCAGCAATCAGGGAGTAGCTGCTCATGGATTCCGGATTCAGGCGTTTCTTGCGCTCCACTTCTGAAATAATTTTATAAGCACGTCCTTCAATGTCTACTCGAGTAACGGTAGCGCCGGAGAGGAAACTGCCTAAGGTGGCACTGATTTGGCTCATAGTAATACCATAGGAGTTGGCTTTGTCCATATCGATATCCATGTGCATTTCGGCGGTGTCGAAGCTCAAGTCCAGATTAGAGAAGATAAATTGTCCGGAGCGTTGTGCCGCCTGCCACACAGATTGAGCAATCAGCACCAAATCGGAGTAGTCATTCGGGGTGGTGATTACAAACGACACCGGCATCCCTTGTTCGCCGGTATCAATTTCTGGGAACGGAAAGCCGGAAACTGAAATTTCCGGGATATGTTTGGCTTTGTTGTTCAGATCGGCCATGATTTGGGCTTGGCTACGACTGCGCTCAGACCAATCCACCAGTGTGGCAATTGCCAGTGCATTGTTTGAGGCGGGTACCCCGGAAATAATTTGTGAAAATTGAATTTCAGGGGTCTCTTTCAACAAGGTTTCATAAGCTTTCATCGAATCTTGTACATAATCTATATTTTTATTGGCGGAAGTAGTTCCAATCGCCAATAAGGCGCCTTTATCCTCATTTGGCACCAGTTCACTAGAGAGTGAACTAAACAACACCGGCAACGTAGCGAAAATAATCGCAGCAAAGCCCAAAACCCAAATGCGGTTTGCCATGGTCAGTGCTAACAAAGTGCGGTAACCTTCGGTTAGTTTGTGCAAGAATCCTTCGACACAGCGTTCCAATTTGCTTGGCGTAGCGCTGGCTTTCAATAGGTTGGCACACATCATCGGTGATAAAGTCAGGGCAATCACGCCGGAGATCAAAACTGCTCCCGCCAACGTCAAGGCAAACTCTTTGAACAATGTACCGGTGATTCCACCCATCAGCGCCATCGGCGAGTAAACCGCACACAGGGCGATGGTCATCGAAATGACGGGAACAGCGATTTCTCGTGTTCCGATAATGGCTGCACGGAACGGTGTTTCACCCAACTTGATGTGGCGATCAACATTTTCCAAGACCACGATCGCATCGTCCACCACCAAACCAATCGCCAGAATCATTGCCAGTAGTGTCATCAAGTTAATCGAGAAATCAAAGGCTTGCAACAACATGATGACGCCAATCAGTGAGATCGGAATCGTCACCACCGGCACAATCATGGCACGGAAAGAACCGAGGAACATGGTGATCACCACCAATACGATCAAGGTCGCTTCCAGAATGGTTTTCACCACCTCATCAATCGAGCTGTTAATCGCAATCGTACGGTCATACAACACTTTTGCCTGAATGCTCGGCGGTAAGTTCTTCTGAATAGTGTCTAATAACGGATAGATATTTTCGATCACGGTCAGTGGGTTGGCGCTGGACGCCGGTTCGATTGACAATACCACTGCATTTTCGCCATTGGCAACAGCACGTGCATTATCGCTTTCTTGATCCAGTTCGACGGTGGCAATATCGCTTAAATGGACTAATTTATCATTGTCAGCACTGATCACCAGATTTTTTAGCTGCTCAACATCGGTAGTGGTGGTGTTGACTTTATTTTTAATCACGGTGTACCAGCCGTTGGTGCTGCCTGCGGCGGTCTGCACATTGTTGCTGGAAAGTGCGGTCATCACTCTTGGGGCAGAAAGCCCTAAGGCCGCCATTTTTTGTGGATCCAGCCAAATTCGCATGGCATACGGCGTACCACCGAAAATATCGACTTTAGCCACGCCGGGAATGGTGAAAAACTGCGGTTTGACCACCCGTTGGATGTAGTCGGTCACTTGGCTTGGGTCAAGCTGTTCAGAAGTAAAACTGACATACATCATCCCCGAACCACCCGTTGAAGAGGTAATGGTCGGGTCGTCAATATCACTCGGCAAGGCAGAGCGCACCGAATTGACTTTAGCCAGAATATCCGCCAATGCTGCATTCGGGTCAGTATTCAATTTCATTTTGACGGTAATAGTTGATACGCTTTGACGGCTGCTGGATGACATATAATCAATATTATCGGCTTGCGCAATTGCCTCTTCCAACTGTGAGGTCACGAACGCCTGAATCAAATTAGCGTCGGCACCGGCATAGACGGTGCTGACGTTGATCACCGTGGTGGTCATTTTCGGGTATTCCCGCACGCTCAGTTTAGAAACCGCCTGCAAGCCTAAAATGACGATTAAAATACTGATCGCGGCGGCCAAGACCGGACGGCGAATAAAAATATCAGTAAAACGCATATATTTTCCTATCTTTTTGTCTGATTTTGCTTACAACTTCGGTGTTGCAGCAGGCTGCTCAGTACCAACACCGGCTTGGTCTGAAACCACAACCAGACTGCCGTTACTCAACCGCTGTTGTCCGCCGGTTACGATGATATCACCGAACTGTAACGAACCGCTCTTCAAGTGAGAGTAAATGCCGCTGCGTTCCAAGGTGTTGACCGTCACCAAATTAGCACGATACATCTTGTCCAGATCTTTGTTATCAGCATATTTTTCTTTGTCTACCTCGGAAAGTGCGGTCAAGCGATAGACACTTTCACCGTACATATTGTAGGCAATTGCCACTTGTGGCAACACGATTTGATCGTATTCGGTGGTCAGTGCAACCCGCACTCGGGCAAACATACCGGACAACAATTTGTCACGACTGTCTTCGACGGTGGCTTGCAAATCGATCAAGCCACTGGTTGAAGTAACCGCCGGCTCGATCGCCGAAATTTTGGCAGAGAACGTTTCACCGGCAAAGGCATCGACGACTGCGGTGACTTTTTGTCCGATAAACAGATTTTCTAAGCTATTTTGTCCTAAAGAAAAATCAATTTTGGTGGTGCTGATGTCTTCCACCCGCACCATTGCCTGCCCGATGGTAACATATTGTCCAACATTGACTTGGATGATCCCGGTGACGCCGTCAAACGGCGCATAAATTTGGCGACGAGCAATGGTGGCTTTGGCCGCTTCAATATTGGCAACCAATGCCCGATAGCTGGATTCGGCATTATCCAATTCACTTTTTGACACACTTTTACTGCGAAACAGGGTTTGATAACGTTGGTAGTTCGCCTGTACTGAGGTTAATTGAGCTTGATAAGCGGCTAAATTGGCTTTTTCCACATCGGAATCCAGTTCGATCAGCAAATCCCCTTTTTTAACCTGTTGCCCCGCCTGCACAAAAATCGATTTCACCGTGCCTGACATTTGTGAACTGAGCATCGCACCCTGATTTGGACGGATAATACCGGTGGCTTCGATAGCCGGTGTCCATTGTTGAGTCTGTACGGTGGTCACGGTGACTGGGTTGATTGCTTCCGGCATATTGGCAAAATAGGCTGCCATGCCGCGTGATTTCATCATCTGTAAGCCAATAACGGCGGCAAACGCCAGAATAACAATGAGAAGCACCAATTTCATCACGAAAGAGCGCGATCTCTTAGGCTTGTTAGTTTGAATATCTGACATAAAAAAACTCCGTAAGAATAAAAATAGGATTGGTTTTGTAGTTAATAGCAAATACTTTGCCAAGTTCTGCGGATCACATCTTCAAGAATTTCAACAGCATAGGACTCATCATAGTGTGCTTGCCGAAAAGCCAGTTTGATGGCGCTTCCTAAGCTTAGCGCAAATAAAACATCATGTGGCAAGCTGGATAGAACTCGTTGCTTCTGCCCATGTTTAATAAATGTATTCCAGATATCTCGGCGTTGGTGGCAGCTTTTAACGAGTTCACTAAATCCGGGAAGACTGTCATATTGGTAGAAATTCTTTAAAACATGTGGATTTTGCTGGAAAAATTCCCAAAAATTCCACCACATTTGACGATATTGCTCAAACAACGGTGCATCAGGATTGTGCTTTTTAACTAGCTGGGCATCAATTCGCGCAAAGAGATATTTTGCCAAATTGCTTAACAACTCTTCTTTATTGGTAAAATAGATATAAATAGTGCCGACAGAAATTCCGGCAGCTTTGGCGATTTTTTGCATTGACAGGGTGTGTAAACCGTCTTCTGCCATCAATTTTTCTGTTGCAACAAGGATTTGCTGGGCAGTTTGCGTTTCAGAATATTGCATGGGTTGAACCGACCTCAAAACGGTTAAATGAATGAACGTTCATTTTAGTCAGTTTGGTGTTGCAATTCAAGAAATAAAACAATGCTTTGATTGTTTTTCGTTCTATTTGGTGCTGAGTCAGCCTTAAAAGTGCGGTTATATATGACTATTCAATTGAAGCGACTTAAAATTAATGACAGCATACCTGCGGCAATTAATGGTCCAACCGGAACGCCTTTGAAAAAAGCCACTCCGGCGATAGTACCGATTAACAGCCCTGTGATGATTGATGGGTGAGCACTCATTAACGTGACACCTCGCCCACCGAGCCAAGCAACAAAAATACCGACAACGATGGCAAGTATCATTTTCCAATTCAATAACAAGCTGCCGATGCCGTCCAATTTGATTTTACCTGAAACCAGCGGGCTGAGCACACCGATGGTCAATACCGTAATGCCGATGTGTAATCCGTATTTTTCAAGCCACGGGATATGCCGTTCTAATGGCGTTTGCTGCATCAGCAGCAACACGGCAGCAGAAATAATAATAGAATTATTATGGCTGAAGTAACCGAGAATAATCAGGAAAATCAACATTGCTGCGGCAGCATTAAACTGAAAGAAAGACATAAAATTTCAAATTAAAGGGATAATAGTACCAATCTACTGGTGAGCAGGTGAAAAAGCAAGTGCATGATCACATTTAATCGTAATATAGAAAATTATATAACCATAAGTTTGTCGCATATGACTTGATATAAATCAAAAGTCTCAAAGGTAAGCGGAAAAATACCTCTTTATAGTCATTAAATCTAGACGGAAAGCATGGATAATTTTATTTTCAAAGTTGTGATTGACCGCACTTTGCATTTTTACACACTATTATGCGGTGAAGTCAGTGGGATTTAAGACAGGTTTCGGGAAATTGAGATGAGTGATTCAAACAGAGAAAACAGTGCCGAATGGCATGTTTGTGGTGTGGTGGTGCAGTGTCGACCACAAGATGTTTTCCCGGTCAAAACCGCTTTGCAACAAATGGATTATACCGAGATCAACGCGGTTGATGAAAATAGTGGCAAACTGGCAGTAGTGATGGAGTCGCACAGTCAGAGCGCTTTATTAGAACGTATGGAGGCGGCGCGCAATATTCATGGCGTGTTGGCTGTCTCTTTGGTGTATCACCAACAAGATCAGAATTAATCAATCGGATGTGGGAACAGACGGAGGAACAGATGAATCTAAGTCGTCGTGAATTTATGAAAGCCAATGCTGCAACGGCAGCAACTATGGCTGCCGGTTTAAGTATTCCGGTGGTGAATGTCGCTGCTGCGGATAACGCCATAAAATGGGATAAAGCGGTTTGCCGTTTTTGTGGTACCGGCTGTAGCGTGTTGGTCGGCACACAAAACGGACGTGTGGTGGCATCACAAGGAGATCCGGATTCCGAAGTGAATCGTGGTTTGAACTGTATCAAGGGCTATTTCCTGCCGAAAATTATGTACGGTAAAGACCGTCTGACTCAGCCAATGTTGCGGATGAGCAATGGACAATATGACAAACACGGTGAATTTACCCCGGTCAGTTGGGATGTTGCCTTTAATACCATGGCAGATAAGTTTAAAGCGGCGATTGCTAAGAATGGGCGCAATGCCGTAGGTTGTTTCACTTCCGGACAATCGACGATTTGGGAAGGTTATGCCCTGAACAAATTATACAAAGCCGGATTACGTTCCAACAACGTTGATCCGAATGCGCGTCACTGTATGGCTTCTGCTGCGGTGGCGTTTTTGCGTACCTTTGGTATTGATGAACCGATGGGCTGCTATGACGATATCGAACAAGCCGATGCTTTCGTGCTGTGGGGTTCGAATATGGCGGAAATGCACCCGATTTTGTGGTCGCGGATTACCGATCGTCGCTTGTCGAAAAAAGATAGCCAAGTCTTTGTGTTATCGACTTTCGAGCACCGCTCTTTTGAACTGGCGGACTACGGTATTGTGTTTACTCCGCAAAGTGATTTGGCAATTCTGAACTATATCATCAATTATTTGATCCAAAATGATGCAATCAACTGGGATTTCGTCAACAAACATACCAAATTCAAAAAAGGCGACACCGATATCGGTTACGGCTTACGCCCTGAACATCCGTTAGAACAAAAAGCACAAAATGCCGGTAGCGGTAAAATGCATGACAGCACCTTCGAAGAGCTGAAAGCGGTGGTTGCCGAATATACACTGGACAAAGCCCACGAAATCAGTGGCGTGCCGAAAGATCAATTGGAAGCCTTGGCAAAACTGTATGCGGATCCGAATAAAAAAGTTGTTTCTTACTGGACCATGGGCTTTAACCAACACACTCGTGGTGTGTGGGTTAACCATTTGATGTATAACGTTCACTTGTTGACCGGCAAAATTTCACTACCGGGCTGCGGACCATTCTCGTTGACCGGACAGCCGTCAGCTTGTGGTACTGCGCGTGAAGTGGGGACCTTTGCCCACCGTTTGCCGGCGGACATGGTGGTGACGAATGAGAAACACCGTGAGATTTGTGAAAAAGCGTGGAAACTGCCGAAAGGTACCATTTCAGATAAAGTCGGTTATCATGCCGTTGCTCAAGACCGCGCACTAAAAGACAGAAAAATGAATGTGTTATGGGTGATGTGTAACAACAACATGCAGGCAGGTCCAAATATCAATGAAGACCGTTTGCCGGGCTGGCGCGATCCGGAAAACTTTATCATTGTTTCCGATCCTTATCCGACGGCCAGTGCGTTGTCTGCCGATTTGATTCTGCCAACTTCAATGTGGGTGGAAAAAGAAGGGGCTTACGGTAATGCCGAGCGCCGCACTCAATTTTGGCATCAACTCGTGCCGAAAACCGGAGATTCTCGTTCTGATTTATGGCAGTTGGTCGAATTTGCCAAATATTTCAAAGTGGAAGAAGTTTGGGAAGAAGAGCTGTTGGCGCAAATGCCGGAATATCGTGGCAAAACACTGTACGATATTTTATTTACCAATGGACAAGTAGATAAATTCCCAATCAGTGATTGGGATGACAGCGTGTTGAATGATGAATCGCGCCATTTTGGTTACTACATTCAAAAAGGCTTGTTCGAAGAATATGCTGCGTTTGGTCGCGGCCATGGCCATGATTTGGCTGATTTTGATGTGTACCACAAAGCGCGTGGTTTACGCTGGCCGGTAGTGGAGAACAAAGAGACCCTGTGGCGTTACCGTGAGGGTTATGACCCGTATGTCAAAGCCGGAGAAGGCGTGAATTTCTACGGACAGCCGGACGGACGTGCGATTATTCTTGCTGTGCCGTATGAGCCACCTGCGGAAGCGCCGGATCAAGAGTATGACTTGTGGTTATCCACCGGTCGTGTGTTGGAGCATTGGCATACCGGCACCATGACCCGTCGTGTGCCTGAGCTGCACCGCTCTTTCCCGAATAACTTGCTGTATATGCATGCATTGGATGCCAAAGAACGAGGTATGCGTCATGGCGACAAAGTCAAAGTGATTTCTCGCCGCGGCGAAATGGAAACGTATTTGGATACCCGTGGGCGTAATAAAGTGCCGCAAGGTTTGGTGTATACCACTTTCTTTGATGCCGGTCAGTTGGCAAACGTATTGACGTTGGATGCAACCGATCCGATTTCAAAAGAGACCGACTTCAAAAAATGTGCGGTTAAAGTGGTTAAAGCTTAAGTTTAGGCCAATTGATGAATAAGCCAACGGTTAATCCGAACCGTCGTCGTTTTTTGAAAGACGCAACTCGCACCGCCGGTGGGTTGGCCGGAATCGGATTACTGCTTGGCTTGCAGCAGCAACAAAGTCTGGCAAGAGAAGGCGTGGCGTTACGTCCGCCTTTTGCGCTAGAGAATGATAAAGATTTTGCCGCAGCGTGCATTCGTTGTGGACAGTGTGTGCAAGCTTGCCCTTATGACATGCTGCATTTGGCGTCATTGTTATCACCGTTGGAAGCCGGAACGCCTTATTTTATCGCACGTGATAAGCCGTGTGAAATGTGTGAGGATATTCCCTGTGCTAAAGCTTGTCCGAGCGGGGCGTTGGACTCGACCCAAGATAATATCGATGATTCGCGTATGGGACTTTCGGTACTGCTGGATCAAGAAACTTGTCTGAATTGGCAAGGCTTGCGTTGTGATGTGTGTTATCGGGTTTGTCCGTTAATCGACAAAGCGATCACGCTGGAAATGCAGCATAACAATCGCAGTGACCGTCATGCCAAATTTATACCGACGGTTCATTCGGACGCTTGCACCGGCTGTGGTAAATGTGAACAAGCTTGCGTGTTGGAAGAAGCAGCGATTAAGGTATTGCCGATGGCGTTGGCAAAAGGCATGTTAGGGCAGCATTACCGCTTGGGTTGGGAAGAGAAAGAAAAAGCCGGGCATTCCTTATTGCCTGATGAGATGATTAAGTTACCGACTCGCTTACCGGAAACCTTGCCGGTGGAGAATCGATAATGGCAAATCCGATTAATCAGGCAGGACGGGAAGCCCGACAAAAATTGGGCTGGTGGCATGCCAACCGTTTTCTGTTTTGGCGGCGGCTGAGCCAGCTGAGTATTCTGGCAATGTTTCTCAGTGGGCCATTATGGAATGTGTGGATTCTACGTGGCAACTACAGTAGCAGCATGTTACTGGACACTATCCCGCTTTCTGATCCACTGATGTTGGCGCAAAGTCTGGCGGCAGGACATCTCCCGCTGTTTACCGCACTTTTGGGCGGAATTATCGTGATCGCGGTATACGCATTACTCGGCAGCAAGGTGTTTTGTGGGTGGTGTTGTCCGCTGAATGTAGTGACCGATGCGGCAGCGTGGCTAAGACGTAAATTGAATATTCGTCAAAGCGCCAAGCTAGACCGCACTTTGCGCTACGGCATTCTGATCATGATTTTAATCGGAAGTGCGGTCAGCGGCATGCTGTTATGGGAGTGGATTAATCCGGTTGCGGCATTGGGGCGAGCTTTGATTTACGGCTTTGGTGCTACGCTCTGGTTGATTTTAGCGCTGTTTTTATTTGATTTATTGTTGGTCGAACACGGCTGGTGTGGACACCTTTGTCCGATTGGCGCCGCTTACGGCGTGATTGGCGCCAAAGGCATCATTCGGGTGAAAGTCATTGAGCGTGAGCGTTGTGATCGCTGTATGGACTGCTTTAATGTTTGCCCGGAGCCACAAGTTTTGAGAAGTCCTTTGTTTGGCAGCAAAGATGAAAGTTTATTAGTTTTATCCCGTGATTGCATCAGTTGTGGTCGTTGTGTTGATGTGTGTCCGGAATCCGTTTTTCAGTTTACGACAAGATTTGATCATGCGAGGAGTGAGCGATGATTAAAAATACAAAAGCATTAGTATTGGTCAGTTTATTATTGGGTGGCGTCTGCACGCCGATTTTGGCACAGGACGTACAGCCTGTCGGCAAAGATATTGCCAGTTCCCCGGAAAGTATTGCACCGGCATTTCATAACCAGCCAAAAGAAAATGAGTTGGCGCCGTTGAATTATGTGAACCAACCACCGATGGTGCCACACAGTACTAAAAATTATCAAGTGACCAAAAATACCAACCAATGCTTGGATTGTCACAGCGTGCAGGCGTCTCGTACTACCGGTGCAACCCGTATCAGCCCGACTCATTTTGTCGGTCGTGATGGCGTTGTCAGCGGAGAAGTCTCGCCACGTCGCTATTTTTGTGTTCAGTGCCACGTTTCGCAATCTGATGTTGCCCCCATTGTGCCGAACGAGTTCAAACCATTGCCCGGTTACGGTGAAAAATAAGGAGATTGCTGATTATGTTAAAGAACCTTATTAAGCGTTTTTGGCACTGGTTCCGTTCGCCGAGCAAAATTGCGGTCGGCACGTTGTTAGTCGTGGCTTTTATTGCCGGGATTGTTTCTTGGGTCGGCTTCAATTACGGTATGGAGCAGACTAATACCGAGGAGTTCTGTATCAGTTGTCACAGCAATGATGTCTATCCGGAATATCTGCATACTGCCCACTACCAAAACCGCAGTGGTGTGAAAGCCACTTGTCCGGATTGCCATGTGCCGCATGAGTTTGTGCCGAAGATGATCCGCAAGCTGCAAGCCAGTCGTGAAGTGTATGCTCATGTGATGGGCTATACCGACACAATCGATAAATTTAATTCCCGTCGTTTGCATATGGCAGAGCGTGAGTGGGAGCGAATGAAAGCCAATGATTCACAAGAGTGTCGCAACTGCCACAACTTCGATAACATGGATTTCAGCCAACAAAAAACCGTTGCGGCAAAAATGCACGAAAAAGCGATCAAAGACGGCAACACTTGTATTGATTGTCACAAAGGTATTGCCCACCAATTGCCGGATATGCGCGACGTGAAAGATGCCAAAGCGTATTAGACGCTATAATTTTTCCTGCTTAAAGCCTGAACTGTGTGGTTCAGGTTTTTTTATATAAAATCTATTGCTGAAATAGTTATTCTTTATCAGTGTTTTAATTGAATAATTACTTTAATTGATGTAAAAACTCCGTAAAAATTTTAAAAATGATGCTATAATCTTCAAATTAACTAGTTGGTGATTAAATTTCAACCTTTTGATGAGATCTGGCTCACTTAAATATCGATAAATTTTTAGCGACAGGAATGGAATATGTACAGTAACCATTGGACAACATTATTCAAATTGAACTTCTACAGCAAAGCACGCGGTTATTCTCCGATATTATTGTTTTTGCTTGCGCCACTATATTTGAGTAAAAGCTATGCCGGGGTGATTCGGCATGATATTGATTATAGCGACTATATCCAATTTGGAAATAACGCCGGCAAATATGCAGCCGGTAACCAGAATGTTGCGGTCTATAAAAAAGACGGTAGTCAGAATATCGGCAGCCGTGAAGGAGACGGCAAGAGCAGTATTCCACTCATGCCGGATTTTTACTCTGTCTCCGATCGAGGGTTTGCTACACCGCTTAGTTATAATATGGTGGTGACGGCAACACATATGAAAGACAGTTACACCAATGAAACTTATGGCAAACGTTTTTATCGCACGGATCTGCCATTGTTTAAAAATAGTAATAGCAGCGACAAAGATGTAAAAGAACATGCCTATTTAGAATTTATTTTGTCTGCTGACAGCATTGCCCGTAATGAGTATGGCCATAAACCCGATATCAATTCTATCAATGGTTCTTATTTCCGCAATACCGAAGATATCGGTGTTGATACGTCGGTTATTCGCACCGATAAAATGATGTTTGATACCATTCCCTATCCTGTTGCCACTTTCGGCAATGTTGCCAAGGAGGATTTGCTGGCACGCAATGGGGCGGGGATCTTTATTCAACCGCTGCAAGATGCTTATTCCGGTCCGGCAGGTAACATTATTTCCGATAGTTATCGCTATATCCACGGCAGTTTGACGCAAGTCAGAGAGATTAACTCGGTTGCCGGACAGAATGTCTCTTTTTGGCTTGACCCAGAGAGTCAAACCGCACTTGACAGTTCCAGTATGGGTGGCGACAGCGGTTCGCCGGTTTTTTGGTGGGATAAAACCGTACAAAACTGGTTGTTGTTAGGGGTCAACTCGCAAGGCGGCAATAATGCGAGAGGCTACGGTAAAATTGGGATTATGCAGACCGGTAATCTGGCTCAGGTTTTAAATAATGCGACCGCAACCCAAGAGATTACCGCCGGACAAACAATTAAAATTGATACCCGCCAAAATAATATTGCGAATTTTCAATTTTTCGCTGATGGGCAGAAACAAGCTTCGTTAGAACTGTATAAGCGACGAGTCATGGGATCATATCACAGCGGAGCACGTCCTTGGGTTAAAGATCTTTATTTAAATAATAGTGGTGATGGCAGCGTCACGTTGCAAATTGATGGCGACACCGATATTGGCACCATTCCGCTGTATTTTAACAGCAATGCGACTATTCAAGGGCAAGGAAAGTTCGATCTCAGCGGTTTTTCGGTGGCAGAAGGGAAAACCGTCACTTCCAACCTAACGCTTGCCCAAGGCAGTGATTGGCGCAAAGTGGGCGCAGGGACATTACGCATTGCGGGCACCGAACCCGGACAAGGCAGCTTGGCGGTAGGTGAAGGCACGTTAGAACTGGCGAATCAAGGCACGGCCGCAGATAAAGTGATGTTGGCTACCGGGCGTGGTACGGTTAAATTGATTAACCCAAATCAATTAAATAATAACCAAATCTATTTTGGTGTACGAGGCGGCAAACTGGATTTAAATGGGCATTCACTGAGTTTTAATGATATTTATCACCTCGATCGCGGTGCCAATATTAGCAATGAAAACCATACACAAAAATCAACCTTTACCTTTACCGCCGATGGTGAGCGCAACTATTTAGGCAGCTTCAACGGCAATCTGGATCTGCAATATAAACCGTCACAGCCGACCGCACTTTGGCATTTGCGTGGCGACAGCCGGATTGAGGGCGATTTACATATTCAACAGGGGCGGGTGAATATTGCTGCAGATCGCTTGATTTATACCACGATACTCAGAAACGGTTACGATATACAAACATCCATCGGTGATGCGGATCGTAGAGAATGGCGCCCGAATAGTTTCCAAGCAAAAACAATCACATTAGAAGATGGCGCAAGTTTAGGTATCGGACGTGCGGCAACGGTAATCGCAGATACCATCACCTTTGCCGGTAACAATCAGTTAGAAATAGCGGTGCAAGATAGCAAGCGCCACAATGCCGATGCCGCCAGTATTAAAGGCGATAAATTCTTGGATCCGACTTTCCATGATCCTTCTCTGAAAGCCAATTTACAGTTTAATGGTGATAATAATCGAATTAATATCACCACGCCGGACGGCTTTACTACAACCATCGAAGGTGGTATGCATGGTGCAGCAGCGATTAATACGGCAGGAAAAGGCCGTGTTATCTGGAAAAACAGCAGCCCAACAGTGCTGCAAACTAAAATCACGGCGAAGGATACCGCACTTCAAATCGACAACAGCGCCAGTTTGGATCTCTCATTGAGCAACAACACTGATAATATTGTGTTGAATAACCAGAAACAAGCCACGCTACGTTTTGCGCCATCGGCTGCGGTCTTGGGTGAAAACACTAAGATCAATCTGGATAACGGCAGCCAGTTAACCTTTGCCGGCATGAGCCAAAACACGACTCAACGTGATGTGGCGATTAATGCCGATATTAATACCGTGAACAACAATGGTGTATTACCGACAATTACGCTATCCGATGAGAATACCACTTTTCATTTTAAACAACCTCAATTAGACAGCAATCTGATATTACAAAATGGCGCATTAGGCTTACATAACGCTTTGACCATCAGTGGCGACTTCTCGGCAAGCCCGGAATATGCATTGAGCAAGTTGGTATTTGGTCATATCAACAAAGCACAACTTAAACCGGTAAACGGAACGGAATATGAATTAAGCAATAAATTGACGGTGAATGGACATGTCAGTGGTATAGTCCAACCGGTTTTCTCCTTGTCGGATGAGGTGACAACAATGCTAGTCGATTCGGTGCAGAAACTGACATTTGTCGACTATAACAGCGGCTCGCTATATTTTATCAATGCGCCGCGTATTGTGAATAAAGGCGTGGAATTTAGTTTTACTCAAGACGATAAACATACTTTCTTAATCGATCAAGCAAAAATATCTGCCGCAGAGAAAGAAAAACAAGAAGCCGAACGCTTGGCAGCAGAAAAAGCCGCCGCTGAACAAGCTGCCGCAGAGAAAGCGGCTGCTGAAAAAGCTGCTGCTGAAAAAGCCGCTGCAGAGAAAGCCGCTGCCGAGAAAGCCGCTGCTGAGAAAGCCGCTGCTGAACAAGCCGCTGCCGAACAAGCGGCCGCAGAGAAAGCTGCTGCCGAAAAAGCCGCCGCCGAAAAAGCTGCTGCTGAAAAAGCCGCCGCTGAACAAGCTGCTGCTGAAAAAGCTGCAGCCGAGAAAGCTGCCGCTGAACAAGCCGCTGCTGAAAAAGCGGCCGCAGAGAAAGCCGCTGCCGAAAAAGCTGCCGCAGAGAAAACGGCTGCCGAAAAAGCCGCCGCCGAAAAAGCTGCTGCTGAAAAAGCCGCCGCTGAACAAGCTGCTGCTGAAAAAGCTGCAGCCGAGAAAGCTGCTGCCGAGAAAGCCGCAGCCGAAAAAGCTGCCGCTGAACAAGCTGCTGCAGAGAAAGCTGCAGCCGAGAAAGCCGCTGCTGAAAAAGCTGCCGCCGAGAAAGCCGCTGCTGAAAAAGCTGCCGCCGAGAAAGCTGCTGCAGAGAAAGCTGCTGCAGAGAAAGCTGCTGCAGAAAAAGCGGCTGCTGAACAAGCTGCTGCTGAAAAAGCTGCCGCCGAGAAAGCTGCCGCTGAACAAGCTGCTGCAGAGAAAGCCGCCGCTGAAAAAGCGGCCGCAGAGAAAGCCGCTGCAGAAAAAGCCGCTGCTGAACAAGCTGCCGCAGAGAAAGCGGCTGCCGAAAAAGCCGCTGCCGAACAAGCTGCCGCTGAACAAGCTGCCGCAGAGAAAGCCGCAGCCGAAAAAGCTGCTGCTGAAAAAGCCGCTGCTGCTGAAAAAGCTGCCGCAGAGAAAGCTGCCGCAGAGAAAGCCGCTGCCGAGAAAGCTGCTGCCGAAAAAGCCGCTGCTGAAAAAGCCGCTGCTGAGAAAGC
>NZ_VDHB01000075.1:0-3800 GCF_006227735.1 Testudinibacter sp. 'clade 2' | reverse complement strand
AAGACGACCGCACTTTGGATCATTGGCAACTGCACGCAGTGTTCTACCCGCCGTTATTACGTTCTGCGACAATTCGAAAATTTATGGTCGGCTACGAAATGTTGGCAGAAGCACAGCGTGATCTCACCCCTGAACAGGCTGCGGCACGTTTGGCGCAATTGAGTGATATTCACTATAAAGCCAAATAAAGCTAACAATAGCGCCAAAAACAAAAGCGCCACAAACAAAAGCAAATACACCTGATAATGATAACCTTAATGACAGTATGAGGATAACAAAATGACAGCACAATTGACACCACAACAGCAAGCTCAGAAAGCCTTTATCGATCAATTTGAATATCAACCACAAGTGCTGGTTTATGCGCCCGGTCGTGTGAATGTTATCGGCGAACATACCGATTATAACGACGGTTTCGTGATGCCATGTGCCATTGATTACGGCACGGCAATCAGCGGCGCGAAACGAGAGGACAGTATATTTCGGGTTTATGCCACCGACTTACAACAATGGGACGAATTTGATTTGAGCCAGCCGATTGAACCGCACTTTGATGTCGCCGGAGACTACAAATGGACCGGTTATGTGCGTGGCGTGGTTAAATATATTCAAGAAAAATGCCCGGATTTCAAAATCGGTGCCGATCTGGCGATCAGCGGTAATGTTCCGCTCTCTTCCGGTTTAAGTTCTTCCGCTGCGCTGGAAGTGGCAACTGGAAAATTCTGTCAAATTGTCGGTGATTTGGATTTAAGCCTAGTTGAAATCGCCTTAATCGGGCAAAAAGCTGAGAACCGTTTTGTCGGTTGTCAATGCGGCAATATGGATCAATTGATCTCGGCATTAGGGCAACAAGATCATCTGCTGAAAATTGACTGTCGCAGTTTGGAAACGGAAGCAGTGCCGGTGCCGCAAGGCGTTGCCGTGATGATCGTCAACTCCAATGTGAAACACGATTTGGTTGCCGGAGAATACAACAGCCGCCGTCAACAGTGCGAACAAGCCGCCGAATTTTTCGGCGTGAAAGCGCTGCGTGATGTATCAATTGCCCAATTTGAACAGCATGAAGCTGAGTTGACCGCACTTGACCCGATTGTCGCCAAACGTGCCAGACACGTCATCACTGAAAATCAGCGGGTGTTAGATGCAGTGGCAGCGCTGAAGCAAGGCGATTTGCAACAATTGGGCGTGTTGATGGGGCAATCTCACGTTTCAATGAAAGACGATTTTGAAATCACAGTGCCGGAAGTGGACTATCTGGTGGAGCTGGCACAACAAGTGATTGGCAACAGCGGCGGGGCACGCATGACCGGAGGCGGTTTTGGCGGTTGTATTGTAGCGCTGGCGCCGCAAGATAAGATCGAAGCCGTGCGTAAAAATATTGCTGAGCATTATGAAAAACGCACCGGTTTAAAAGAGACCTTTTATGTGTGCCATGCCTCAGCCGGAGTGAGCGTGCTATGATAACCGTCTCTGAATGTGAAATTGCCGCCGACGGCAAGCCGTTTAAACTGGTTACCTTGCAAAACAGCAACGGGATGCAGATTCGCTTAACTGACTGGGGCGCCACGTGGCTCTCCTGCCAAGTGCCGATCCAACAACAACTACGTGAGGTGGTTTTAGGCTGTAGCACCGTGGCACTGCATGTAGTGCAGGGCGCTTATCTGGGTGCCAGCGTCGGGCGGTTTGCCAACCGGATTGCCAATGCCGAATTCAGCTTGCACGGCAACCACTATAAACTGGATGCCAACCAACAAGGCAAACACCAGTTGCATGGCGGCAGTGTCGGATTTGCACAACAACGTTGGACAATCAGCGATCAGCAAGCGCACAGCGTGCAATTCAGCCTGTTTTCAGGCGATGGTGATCAAGGTTTTCCGGGCAATTTGGAAACCAAAGTGCGGTTCAGCTTGCGTGAAGACAATGCGGTTGTGGTTGAATATAGCGCTTTAAGCGATCAAGACACACCGCTCAATTTAACCAACCATGCCTATTTTAATTTAGACGGCGAAAGTGCCGAGCAAACCGCACTTCAACATCGCTTAAAAATAAATGCTGCGTATTATTTGCCGGTTGACGCTGAAGGCATTCCGAAAGAACCGTTAAAACCCGTGGCAAACAGCGGCTTCGATTTCCGCCAAAGTAAGCCGATCGCACAGGATTTCTTGCACGATGCCGATCAAAAAATCGTTGCTGGTTACGATCACGCCTTTTTGCTCGACTGCCCAAGCCTCGGTGAACAACCGCAAATCGAACTCAGCGCTAGCAATGGCGACCTGATACTACAGATTTTCACCGATCAAGCGGCGGTGCAGGTTTACAGCGGCAACTTCCTCGCCGACACCCCAAACCGCACTAGCGGTGTTTACGCCAACCATGCCGGCATCGCCCTCGAAACCCAAGCCCTCCCCGACACCCCAAACCACCCGGAATGGTTTAAATATGGCGGCATTAGCAACGCTGGCGAACGATACCACAAAACCACGGTATTTTGCTTTAAAGCCAATTAAGCCGCAACCGCACTTTGCAATTAACATGTAAAGTGCGGTTTTTGGTTATCGTATGGGCTCGATATTGATTTATGCGACTTTGACAAGAGAAAAGGCAATAAAAAAACTTCAGTGATTGGTGTCTTATAGGTATAGTAGACAAAATTAGCCACCATTTTGTCTACTATGCCAAATTAGTTGTCTGTGTGATTTTTTAGAGTTGCTTCTAGCCCGCCGGGCTTTTCCTCCTCTTCCCAAATCATTGCTTCAAATAATGCTTTGATGACATGGTCTGAATATTTTAAGTGGCTAATTCCCATACGAATTTTTGTATCGTCAATCTTAGCCTGAAGCTCAGGTGAGATTTCAACTTCAACTGTATTACGCACGTTAATTATCTCCTTTTATAAACTTGTTTACGGTGTCCGACTTCTGCTATGGTCACGGTAACTATACCGTCATCGATGTGCGCTAATATCCTGTAATCGCCTACTCGGTAAGACCATTTATCTCTTAAACCGCCTTTCAGTGCTTTGCCATACACTCTAGGGTCTTCACATCCATTGATATTATCAAAAAGAAAGGCGAGGATTCTCTCGCCTTGAGTTCTATCTATCTTTTTAAGGTCTTTTTTAAAAGCGTCAGATATAACCAGCCTATATGTCATAACCCTCAGCCCTCATTAATTCGGCGAACTCCTCGGCGGTATACGTTTTTTCCTTACCGCTACGTACCCGTGCCATAACTTCGTCTATACGCTGGGCTGCTAAACGATCTTGCTCCCGTTCAGCGAGCTCATCTAACATATTTTCTAATATGCGATTTTTTGAAAGAAGCGCATGTTCCGTAGCTAATGATAGTTGCATAGTCATAATTCTTTCTCCTCTAGCAGTTATGTACATATAATGCCCTCTTTCGGGGGCGTTGGTCAAGATTGGATAGTCGGGTTGATGCGTATATTAACAAACAGAAAATGCTAACGAGCATGAAACAGAAACGATCTTCCAGCATAAAAATTATAAACAAAGATCAACAGACCCTAGGGTCTGTTGATCTTTCAGACTGCTGACAAAGTCCTAGACATTTTACTAGGACTTTGATCTAATAAGGAAAAGCCTTTTAAGGAGTTTCCGATGTTAAAGCTGCCTCCCTCTAATCAATCCAAACTCGAAATGGTCACGCTTGAACAACTCGTGCCGAAAGACCATTTAGTGCGCAAAATCGACCAAGCCATTGATTTTGAATTTATTCGCGATGAAGTGGCTCATCTCTATTGCCATAATAATGGTCGCCCCGCCATTGACCCAGTACGCC
>NZ_VDHB01000074.1:0-24075 GCF_006227735.1 Testudinibacter sp. 'clade 2' | reverse complement strand
TTTTAAACGACAACTCAAAATATAAACAAAGATCAACAGACCCTAGCTTTTGCCATAAATAAAAAATCCTCGTGAATTAACTGCCACGAGGATTATAGTGGAATTTATTCAAACAACCATTTTGTCTACTATGCCTGTAACTGCTACATAGTACTATTAAAAACCGCACTTTGAGCAGTAAGACTTTGATTATTCCGTAGTTTTATCTTTGATCACGCTAGTTGCGGCGTTACGGCTGACTGAAGCAATGCCTTTTTTGGCGATGGCTTCTGAGCTGTAATATTGACTGCGACCGATTTCTTGATGATTTTTGGCTTTCAAAATGAAATACGGCTTATCGTTTTTCGCCACCCGGATTTCATAGGCGGCTGGATCTGCACCGTTTTTTTGCACCGAAGCAATGCCATTTTCCGCAGCTGCTCGGGTTTTATACAGTTCACTGGTCAAAATGACTTGACTGTTTGCTGCTTTTAAGTTGAACATAAATTGTCCATCTTTTGCCACTTTTAATTCATACCAACCTTGTGCCATGGTTTACTCTCCTTCGTTTAAAATAATTAAAAAATCGTAGGATTTGCCCTGCGATCTGCGTTACCAGCCACGCTAGATAGGATAATTTTTTTTTAATTTATTTCAATGCTTTTGTTATAAAAAATCAGCTTTGATCACAAATGTTTCTTGCTGAAAGTGCGGTTCTTGCCTATTATGCCGCTCAATTCTATTTTTTAGCTAATAACACAAGAGATCAGCATGACGCAACAAACCTATATCACCGGTAAAGATGCTGCACTGGAAGACAGCATCCAGCGCTTTCAAAGCAAATTGCAACAATTGGGCTTCAACATTGAAGAAACCTCTTGGTTGAATCCGGTGCCGAATGTGTGGTCGGTACATATCCGCGATACGGATTGTCCGCAATGTTTCACCAACGGCAAAGGCGCCAGCAAAAAAGCAGCGCTGGCATCAGCATTGGGCGAATATTTTGAGCGCCTTTCCACCAACTATTTTTTTGCTGATTTTTTTCTGGGTAGTGAGATTGCCGAAGGGGAGTTTGTGCATTATCCGACAGAAAAATGGTTTCCGATCGTGGACGAAAACGAACTGCCTGTTGGGATATTAGATGATTATCTGCATCAATATTACAATCCACAACAAGAGCTGACCGCACTTCAGTTGGTGGATTTACAATCGGGCAATGCGGCACGTGGCATTGTGGCGATGCCGTATATTCGCCAACGTGATCTGCAAACAGTGTATATTCCGCAAGCGATTATTGCCAATTTATATGTTTCCAATGGCATGTCTGCCGGCAACAGTGAAAATGAGGCACGGGTGCAAGGCTTGTCGGAAGTGTTTGAACGCTATGTGAAAAACAAGATTATCAGCGAAGCCATCAGTCTGCCGGAAATTCCAGGGGAGGTGATAGCGCGCT
This sequence comes from Testudinibacter sp. 'clade 2', assembly GCF_006227735.1. Taxonomy (NCBI): domain Bacteria; kingdom Pseudomonadati; phylum Pseudomonadota; class Gammaproteobacteria; order Pasteurellales; family Pasteurellaceae; genus Testudinibacter; species Testudinibacter sp. 'clade 2'. The sequence goes on along the minus strand of NZ_VDHB01000074.1, from coordinate 22,643 downwards.
ATCCGCATATTCAAGAGGCAATTGAAAGTCTTGAAAAACAAGGCTTTCCAATTTTAGCTTATGACGCTTCGCTGGGCGGACAATATCCGGTGATTGCGGTGATTTTGCTGAACCCAAACAATGGTACCTGCTTTGCCTCGTTTGGCGCACACCCGAATTTCAAAGTTGCCTTAGAGCGCACCGTCACCGAGCTATTGCAAGGACGGAGCTTGAAAGATTTGGATGTGTTTATGCCGCCATCGTTTGATAATGCGGATGTGGCTGAACATGCCAATTTGGAAACGCACTTCATTGATTCTAGCGGTTTAATTTCATGGGATCTGTTTAAACAGCAGAGTGATTATGCCTTTGTCGATTGGGATTTTTCCGGCAGCACCGAGCAGGAATTTGCCAATTTGATGGCTATTTTCAATGCCGAACAGCAAGAGGTGTATATCATGGATTACAACCATTTGGACGTTTATGCCTGTCGGATTATTGTGCCGGGAATGTCGGATATTTATCCGGTGGATGATCTGATCTACGCCAACAATAATATGGGCATGGAGTGGCGTGAGATTTTGCTTGATCTACCGCACTTTCACCATGATAAGGAAACTTATCTGGAACTGTTGGAGCAGTTGGACGAACAAGGTATTGATGATTTTACCCGTGTGCGTGAATTTATCGGCATTGTAGCGCCACCAAAATCCGGTTGGCAAACGTTGCGGATCGGCGAGCTGAAATCGATGCTCTATCTTGCCTGTGGCGATTGGGAAAATGCGCTGGATTGGGCGAACTGGACAATGGAAACCACCGCTTCGGTGTTTAGTGATGAGCGTAATAATTACTACCGTTGTTTGATTCAGTCACTGCAACTGTATTTAGATGACAAGCGCGATCCGGCACAATATCGTGTGGTCTTTAACCGTTTATACGGTGAAAGTGCGGTTGCAATCTGCTGGGCAGCGATCAACGGTGGCAATCCGTTCTACGATTTAATTGCAGGCGATGAGTCGTTGGCAACGTTTGGCGCACACCAAAAATTGCTTGCTGCCTACCAGAAATTACAACGTTCCAAAATATCAAAGTGCCAAACAATGTACCATGGTGCGGTTTTATCGTCGCTAAACAGTGACTAAATTGAAAATTGATTAGCAATAGGGCGGATTTTACTCCGCTCTATTAGCTTCAATAACGATAATGCCCAATCATGTTATATTTCAGCAACACATCTTCTTCCTGCGTACCAAAACCAATATTGTGAATCACCAGTGGAACACCGCTGCGGTTCTTTTTGTCGGACACGATGCCAATATGTGGCGCATTATTTGGCAAACGCCAAGTGACGATATCGCCGGCAATAAAATCCTCGATCTCAGTGAGTGACCGCACTTTGGCGTGGCGGTTAAAAAAGGTTTCCAGATTTGGCACACGGCGGTGGTCGATATTGCGGTCAGTCGATTTCAGCCCCCAGATTTTAGGGTATTTGTTCCAGGCTTTTTTCATGTCTTCGTGCACCAGTTGTTGTAAATCTCGGTTTTGATGGCGCAAGGCACGGATCACCACATCGGTGCAAACACCTTTGTATTGGGCAATATCGCCCATCGGATAGGCTAAACGTTGATAGCCGGAATCATAAAACAAGGTGACACCAATCTGTTTTCTGGCATCGTTAACCAACTGTTTACCGTCTATGTTGGCAGCTAAAACAGGAGAAACAAGCAGTAGGCTGAAGCATAACCCACAACATAACCTACAAAGTCTTTTTATCATTGATATATCCTCATGCTGACGAAATAAAGGTTTAGTAAACAAAAAACCTCTCGTGTTAGGCGAGAGGTTTTGTCAGTATCATCAAAATCGTAATTTGATTATTTTGTGATTATTCAACCACTAAAGTACGGCAAGTGTTAGTGCCGCCTTCGGCAAGCTCGTCACCCTGTGTTAACAATACCAAATCACCAGAAACTAAATAGCCTTTATCTTTCAGCAGTTCAATCGCATTTTTTGCGCCTTCTACAGTACGGCTGGCTTCCTCACAATAAACCGGGGTGACGCCACGGTATAACGCTGCTAAATTCAACGCTTGTTGATTACGGGAAAGCGCAAAGATCGGCAAGCCGGAGCTGACACGCGACATTAAAAGTGCGGTACGGCCAGAGCTGGTCATCGCGATAATGGCACTGACGCCTTGTAGGTGGTTGGCGGCATACATTGCAGACATCGCTACAGACTCTTCAATGTTGTTAAATACCGCATCCATACGGTGGCGGGAAACATTGATGCTTGGCATTTTTTCTGCACCCAGACACACTTTTGCCATTGAGGCAACGGTTTCAGCGGGGTATTGACCGGCTGCAGTTTCAGCAGACAACATTACTGCGTCAGTTCCGTCCAGCACCGCATTCGCTACGTCCATCACTTCGGCACGGGTCGGCATCGGATTGCTGATCATCGATTCCATCATTTGAGTGGCGGTGATCACAACACGGTTTAATCGGCGTGAACGGCGGATCAATTTTTTCTGTACGCCGACCAATTCAGGATCGCCGATTTCAACCCCTAAGTCACCACGGGCAACCATGATCACATCGGAAGCAAGGATCACATCGTCCATGGCTTCATCGCTGGCAACGGCTTCGGCACGCTCAACTTTCGCGACGATTTTAGCGTTTAAGCCGGCTTCAGTTGCCAATTGGCGCGCATAATGCAAATCTGCACCGTTGCGTGGAAAAGAGACTGCCAGATAATCTACGCCAATTTTTGCCGCTGTGATAATATCAGCTTTATCTTTTGGTGTTAAAGCGTCAGCGGATAAACCACCACCTAATTTGTTGATCCCTTTGTTGTTTGACAACGGGCCACCGACAGTGACTTCGGTGAATACTTTGTTGCCTTCGGTAGACAACACTTTCAATTGCACACGACCGTCGTCTAATAACAGAATATCGCCAGGCACGACATCTTTTGGTAATTCTTTATAGTCTAGACCTACACCGTTTTGATTGCCTTCACCTTTCGGTAAATCGGCGTCCAGTACGAATTTGTCACCGATATTTAACAAAATTTTGCCGTCTTTAAATGTAGAAACGCGAATTTTAGGCCCTTGCAGGTCACCTAAAATTGCGACTTGTTTGCCTAATTTTTTTGCAATTTCACGCACGCGGTTGGCACGGCCGATATGATCATCCGGAGTACCATGAGAAAAGTTCATACGAACGACATTGGCACCAGCCGCTATAATTTTTTCCAGGTTGTTATCACGGTCGGTTGATGGGCCCATAGTACAAACAATTTTCGTTCTTCTCAGTCTTCTAGACATGAACATACCTCTAAAGTATTAGTTGTTGATTAAATATTACGTGTTTTTGATAGAAAGCTTGCTATCAGTGATAAAATTGGCGTTATTATACGCTCAAATTAAATTTAGATCGAGATCACAAACTGGAAATTTTTGTTTTGTTTGCCATTACAAACGGTTATCTTAGTAGCATAAAATTTGATTAAAACGATTTATTAAAATACGAAGGGGGTTATATGCGAATTTTTATTATGCGCCACGGTGAAGCTGAAACTATGGCAAAAATCGATGCGGACAGAAATTTGACCGCTCATGGGATACAGCAAGCGAAAGAGCAGGGAGAATGGTTGACTGAAGCCGCCAACCATATTGATCGGGTGATTGTCAGTCCGTATAACCGTGCTTTGCAAACCTATGAGCATTTGGCGGCAAGCACGGCAACCAATATGCCGTCGGAAATTGAAACCTGGGAGGCGGTAACGCCTTATGGCAACAGCACCATGGCGGTAGATTATTTATCCAATTTATGTCGCGATGGGGTAAAAAATGTGTTGATTGTTTCCCATTTGCCGTTTGTGGAAGATTTGGTGACCGCACTTTGCGAATCGCCGCAGCAGGTTGGGTTCAGTACCGGCACGATTGCCGAAATTGAATGGCAAGGGGAGCAAGGCGAGTTTATTTGTAGTAACCGTCCTGAGGTTTAATCAAATAACCATGTAAATTGTACAGGATTCAAACGCAAAAAAGCATCTCGTGATGAGATGCTTTTTTAAAATCTGGTTGCGGGGGCTGGATTTGAACCAACGACCTTCGGGTTATGAGCCCGACGAGCTACCAAGCTGCTCCACCCCGCGTCTGTAGGAGGCGTAATATACGCTTTTTTTATCATAATACAAGTGGATTTTTCAGAAATTTTTTTAAGTGTCGAAATAAACATCAAATTGCGTATTGTCTATCAGATTATTGCCCATTATAACGAAAGGTCGCTAGAAAGAGAGGGGATCGCCTCTATATTTTCCCCCCCTTTTTTGTTAATGTACTGCTCTTTAGTTAAATTTAGCCAAATTTTAGTCATCATATACAGGAAGAGCAGGATCCATGATCAAATCTAAGATTCAATTCGGGTTGATTGCTTCGGCAATTTTATTTTTATCCGCATGTGGCTCTACGCCAAGCAATACTCAGCAGGATGAACGCAGCCTGCATCAAAAAATGGGCGCGGTGTATCAAGGTCGTAGTTATATTAGCCCGGCACAAAATCTGGTGCCGGTTTCAGCTGTTGCCAACAGCGGTAACGTGGTCAATCAAGGGGATTTTTTAACCCAATTGTCGATTATTGAAAACACCTCGCCACGCATGGCAAATAATTATGCCTCGACTTACAATAAGGTGGTCGGCTGGGTGTTGTCGGGGGCAAATGTTGAACAGCTTAGCCAATATGGTGTTAATTTGCAGCAGATGCGTGGGGAAGATGGTTATCAAAATGTGCTGATGACGGGTTATTTTTCACCGGTTATCCATGCGCGTAGAACTCCGCAAGGCAAATATCAGCATCCGATTCATGCCTTGCCGACAGATAAGCGGTATAGCCGTGCGCAAATTTATGCCGGTGCGTTAAACGGCAAAGGAATGGAACTGGCATACAGTGATTCGATGTTGGACAACTTCTTACTCGGTGTGCAGGGCAGTGGCTATGTGGATTTTGGCAACGGTACGCTGAACTATTTCGCTTATGCCGGACAAAATGGTTTTAAATATCAGGCAATCGGGCGTTTGTTGGTTGAACAGGGCGAAATTGAAAAAGAGAAAATGTCGATTCAAGCAATTCGTGACTGGGCGAACCGCAATCCGTCACGTTTGCAGGGGTTGCTGGAGCAGAATCCGTCTTATGTCTTCTTTAAAAATGATCCCAACGGCAAAGTGCGGGGATCGGCAGGCATTCCGTTAGTACCGTTGGCGTCGTTGGCGTCCGATCGCAGTGTGATCCCATCCGGCAGCGTGTTACTGGTGGAAGAACCGTTGATCGATAATAAAGGTAACTGGACTGGGCAACACCAATTGCGCCTGATGGTGGCATTGGATGTGGGTGGCGCGGTTAAAGGTCAGCATTTCGATCTCTATCAAGGTATCGGTGACGATGCCGGACATCGAGCCGGCTTGATGAAGCACTATGGGCGTGTTTGGTTATTGAAATAAAATATGGAACGAATGGATAACTACCAGCGCCGTTTTGGCGGCATCGGGCGATTGTACGGACCACAAGCGTTGTCGGTATTGGCGGCAGCACATGTTTGTGTGGTGGGCATCGGTGGCGTTGGTTCATGGGCGGTGGAAGCGTTGGCGCGTAGTGGTATCGGTAAGATTACCTTGATCGATATGGACGATATTTGTGTCACCAATGTAAACCGTCAGTTGCCTGCGCTGAGCGATAATATTGGACAATTGAAAACTGAGGTTATGCAACAGCGGATTGAGCAAATTAACCCGCAATGCCAAGTGACGGTGATCGATGATTTTTTATCACTGGATAATATGGCTGATTACATTCGCACTGATTTCGATTATGTGATTGATGCGATTGACAGTGTCAAAGTCAAAGCAGCGCTGATCGCCTATTGCAAACGCAATAAAATTCGGGTGATCAGCACGGGGGGCGCCGGCGGGCAAACTGATCCGACCCAAATTCAGATCGCCGATTTAAGCCGTACCATTCAAGACCCGCTGGCGGCAAAAGTGCGGTCGTTACTGCGCAAACAGTACCATTTTAGTCAGAATCCAAAACGAAAATTTGGGGTCGATACCGTTTTTTCGACCCAACCACTTATCTTCCCGAAAATGGAAGGTGATTGCCAACTGTCCGCGAGTATGAATTGTGCCAACGGATTCGGTGCGGCAACCATGGTGACGGCGACTTTTGGTTTTTTTGCCGTTGCCAGAGTGCTGGAAAAGCTGTTAAGCCAACCAGCCAATTAATAGGGATAATCCCTCATCTTAACAAGGAAAAAGCATGAAAATAATAAATAAATCATTGGCAGGCGTGCTCCTCACAACTATTGCCTACACTGCCCAGGCAGAGATTGTCACAACGGTTAAACCGCTCGGATTTATTGCCGCTGCGGTGGCAGACGGTGTCACCCCAACCTCGGTATTGTTGCCGACAGGGGCTTCACCGCACGACTATAATATGCGCCCGTCAGATTTGCAGCGGCTGCAACAAGCCGAACTGGTGGTTTGGGTCGGGCAGGATCTGGAAACATTTCTCAGTAAAAGCATCAGTCGTTTAGAACCTAAGAAAGTGCTGCAAATTGAGAAAATGGACGGCATTCAACAGCTGTTGGGGGAAGCGCTGCATGTACATGCGGATGGCGATGATCATGGACACGACCATCACGGTCATGATCATGATCACGCCCACGATCATGATCATGATGGCCCGCCGGGGCAGCAGGATGAACACGATCATGATCATGACCACGCAGATGGGCACGATCACGAGCATGGTGGACTACAAACCGATTGGCATGTTTGGTTTTCAAGTGATATCAGTGAAAAAATTGCTGAACAAATCGCAGCTCGTCTAAGCCAAAATTATCCGGCGAAAACCGATTTGATCCAACAAAATTTAGCAGAATTCAAACAAGGAATCAGCACAAAACAGCAGCAGTTGAGAAAACAGTTGGATCCGATTAAAAGCAAGGGTTACTATGTTTTCCATGATGCGTACGGCTATTTTGAACGCCAATACGGCTTAAACCGTTTAGGTTCGTTTACCATCAACCCGACAGTAGCGCCGGGCGCGAAAAAACTGAATGAAATCAAAGCGGATATTGATGCTCACAAAGCACAATGCCTATTTGCTGAGCCACAATTTACCCCGCGTTTGTTGGAAACACTGCATAAAAAGACAGGGATAAGATTGGGCGTAATCGACCCGATGGGCGAAAAAATCGCATTAAGTAAAACCGCTTATAGCGACTATTTGCAATCGCTGGCGGACAGTTTTTCACAGTGTTTAGCAAAATAGTTTTTCTTGCTAAAAAGTTGAACTTAGCGAATTTTTAATGTCTGTGGCAGTCTAACACCTTGTGTTGTTTTGGCGTATGCCGAAATCTGCAAGGTGTTTTTTATTGTCATTATCGGAGAAAGTATGAAGCGGAACATCGGTATAATTTGCGGCTTGTTTGGCGGGATGTTGCTACAGGCACCGGTTTTAGCCGAACCATCGACGCCCTTAACGAGGGAGCAACAACGTGAGATTTACCAAAAAGCCGAAGCGCTGCTACCGTTATCTGCGGCAAACAATCAGTTTGCTGTGGTAGATCGACTGATTGCCCGTTTGGAAGGCTATCCACTGCTGCCTGATCTACAATATCAACGCTTAATTCGTGATACATCACAGCTTTCGGCACAAAAAATCACGCAATTTGCACAACAATATCCCACATTGGCGGCGGAAAAAAATCTAGACCGCACTTGGTACCAAACCTTACAACAGCGGCAGGATTGGCAGGGCATTTTGCAATTCAGTGCGACACCGCCGCAGGATCGAATATCGCGCTGTATCTATTTTGCCGCACAAGCCCGTCAAGTGGAAACTGGTCAAGGACAAGCACGGCAAACCGCACTTGCGGCAATGGACTGGCAGCCGGTCAGTCAAATATGGTTAAATGGCGCTTCGCTGCCGGCGGCATGTGATGATCTTTTTAGTCTGTGGCAAGCTGCAGGGCAACAGACCGATGAGTTGGTTCGCCAGCGGGCATTGTTGGCATTTGCGCAGGGTAGTGATGGCGTGCTGCGGCATCTGCGTAACCAAAGTGATGATGTGGTTTTGACCGCTTGGCTAGAGAATTTAGTCGAGTTGCGTACCAATCCACAAGCATTAACTTTGTTTGTACAAACGGCAGCTGTTGATGCCAACAATGCCGAGATTATTCAGCAAACTTTCCCACGCTATGTCAATCAACTGAACGAAAGTGAAATATCCGCTGCCGATCCGTTTGCACCATATGCCGAATGGAGTCAGCGCTTCGGTTTAAATGCTGAACAAACTATTGCTTGGCGCAGTGCCTTGATCAGCAAACTGTTTGACTCCGACAATCCGCAGCTTCAGCGCTGGCGTGATCAGCAGTTGCAGCAATTAAAGCAAGACAACTTGACCGAGCGCCGCATTCGCTTGGCGATTTTGGCACAGCAGGATTTATCCAGCTGGCTGAATTTGTTGTCAAACGAGGCAAGATCGCAACAAGAGTGGCGGTTTTGGCAAGCATTTGATGATGATAAAAAAGGTCGCAAAACCCAGGCTCGACAACAGTGGCAACAACTGGCGCAAGAGCGTGGTTTTTATCCGATGCTAGCGGCTGAGCAATTGAATCTAGATTACCAACCGTACTTTGCCTTGCTGGATCAAGCACAAGCTGAAATGGGGCTGCAACCATTGGCGGCAGAGTTGGAGCGCATTGAGGAGTGGCTTGCTGTGGGGCAATATTCTCAAGCCAAACAAAGCTGGTCGCAGTTATTGGCGCAGCAACAAAAAATGACACAAATTGCGTTGGCGGAGTATGCCAATCGCAAGCAATGGTATGAATTCGGCGTGCAGGCGACCATTCAAGCCAAAGCCTGGGACTATTTGACGCAACGGCTACCGTTTGCCTATCCGTTATGGTTTGAATTGAATTTGCAAGGCAAATCGATCAGCTCGAGTTTTGCGCTGGCGATCGCGCGCCAAGAGAGTGCTTGGGATCCGAATGCACAATCTCATGCCAATGCACGTGGCTTAATGCAGTTGTTGCCGAGTACCGCAAAAGCGACGGCGGATAAGTTTGGTTTGCCATATAATAATGAACGGCAACTGTTTGATACATTCGATAACATCATGTTGGGCACGCAGCATTTGCAAGAGCTGGCAGATCGCTTTGGCAACAACCGTATTTTTATTGCTGCGGCTTATAATGCTGGCAGCAGTCGGGTCGATCGTTGGCTGAATCGTGCCGGCGGGCGCTTGAGCATGGCAGAGTTTATTGCCACGATTCCGTTTTACGAAACACGTGGTTATGTACAGAATGTGTTGACCTTTGATTATTATTATCAAATGCTCGCCGGCAACAAACGAATAAAATTCGCCAAAATAGAAGCCGATCGATTATACTAGTGTGACAGTACAAACAGCAGAAAGAGTGTGTCTATGCTAAAAAATATGCTAAAAAATATGCAAAAAGATCAGTCGAATATTGCTTCAAAAAGTAAACAACAGCAGTGGAGTGAGTTTATTGAATTGCTGCGTCAGGCGTTTGCTGATGGCAGGGAGGAGCAGTTGCTGACCCTGCTATTGACCGCTGACGAGCGTGATGCTTTTGGGCTGCGGGTCAATATTATTCATGAACTATTGAGCAAGAATCTGTCACAACGGGACATTCAGCAGAAATTAAATACCAGTGCTGCCACCATCACGCGCGGTTCGAATATGCTGAAAACCATGCCGGATGAGTTTTTGCAATGGTTACTCAGGCATTGATGGCAAAATATTTTCGCACTAAAACATTTTTTTCAGGCAGAAAGTGCGGTTGGTTACGCAAACGTGCCCGTTTTTTATGCAAATGGCTTGGACGCGGACTAGCCGTGGTGGTGTTGCTGACCGCACTTTTCCGTGTTGTGCCGATTCCGTTTTCCGCCTATATGCTGCAACAAAAACTGGGGCATTGGTTCAGCGCCGATTTCGGTTATGAACTACATTACGACTGGGTCGCACTGGATAACATCAGTTGGCAGATGCAGCTGGCGGTGATTGCCGCTGAAGATCAGCGTTTTGATCAACATTTCGGTTTGGATTTTGCGGCAATTCAATCGGCATTGGATCATAATGCCCGCTCGAATCGCACCCGTGGTGCTTCAACCATTTCACAGCAGACCGCCAAAAACCTGTATTTATGGCATGGACAGAGCTGGCTACGCAAAGGGATTGAAGTGCCGACCACCTTGATGTTGGAGCTGCTATGGGATAAACGGCGGATTTTGCAGGTCTATCTGAATATCGCCGAATTTGGCGAGGGGATTTTTGGTGTTGAAGCGGCGGCGCAGCACTATTTCAACAAATCAGCGGCACGCTTGAATGCCAATGAAGCAGCATTGTTGGCGGCAGTGCTGCCGAATCCGATTTTATATCGAGTAGACAAACCGTCTGGTGCAGTGCTGCGTAAACAACAATGGATTATGCAACAGATGAATGCGTTGGGCGGCAGAGCCTTTTTGCAGAAGTTGGAGTAAATCATGAAAAAAAACATCCGTTTTCAAAGCGCAAAACAGCATAAACAGCAACGGTTGTTGCGCGAATTAGAGCAGAAGTTTTTCACCGCTTATGCAAAAGGACAGTATGCACTTGCCATCACACTGCAACAGCAACTGCTTGGTCTTGCACCGTCGGCAGAAAAGTGGAGCAATTTATCTACTTGTTATGTCAAGTTGGCGGATTGGCAAAAGGCAATTGATGCGGCAGGGCAAGCACTAAGATTGGATAGTCAAAATTTAAATGCCTATGATGCGCTGTCGCACGCCTGTAGTGAAATTGGCAAGTTTGATTTGGTGAAGATTTACGGTAAAGCCGCATTGGAAATCCGTGATAGACGTTTTTGTGATAAAAAATTTGAGTTGAATACGTTGTCGAGCGGGCAAAAGTGCGGTCATAAAAAGATCATTGCTTTTTCGTTATATGGTGGTTCGCCAATTTATTGCGAACCGGCGGTGATGAATGCCGAGTTGCGAGCGAGAATTTACCCGGATTGGATCTGCCGTTTTTATATTGATGATAGCGTACCGCAAGCAGTGGTACAGCGTTTGACCCATTATGATGCGGTTGAAATTGTGTATGTCAGCACTGAACAGAAAAAACTACCGGCTACGATGTGGCGTTTCTTGGCATTAGATGATGATGACGTCGAGCGGGTGATTTTCCGTGATGCGGATTCGGTGATTTCACAGCGTGAAGCGGAAGCCGTTGAGGCGTGGCAAAACAGTGACAAGGCATTTCATATGATCCGTGACAGTGGTTCGCATACCGAATTGATGTTGGCTGGTTTATGGGGCGCTGTTGCTGGCGTTTTACCGTCGATGTTGATGTTGATTCAGGATTATATGAAAAAAGAAAAAATGGATTCGCGCTTTGCTGATCAATATTTCTTGAGAAGTTATATTTGGCCGGTTGCACGTGATCAGATGTTGCAGCATGACTCGTTATTTGGTTTTATGGGCGCAGCGGATCTCCCCAGCCCCAATCCACATGGGTTGAATAAATTGACCATCGGTTATAATGAAGGCTGCCCGCATTTTAGTGCACCGGTGAATTTCCCGGATAAAACCGTGGTGGTTTGGACACTTGAAAGTGAAATTGATCCGCTTATCAACCAAGACGGGAGCTTTAATTATCGTGAACGCACCACCATTTGTCATTACCAAACGGTGGTGAAAAACGGTAAAATTGAGGGCAACTTACCGTGGCGTTATCTGCAAGGCATTGCCGAAGGCAAAAGTGCGGTTCGGGTCAGAAAAGCCGATGACTAAAAAAACGAAGAACTTTTTTGTTTTTATAAACTCTAACCACAACACAGACCCTATAACAGGTTGAATAATGTCGAATTTGAAAAAATACTTGGGATCGTTATATCCGGTAATTTGTTTTACTTTGATTAATTTATTAGTGCTCTCTTTAAGCCGTATTGGGTTGGCAATTTGGCAGCGCGAGCGGGTCAGTGCGGTTGACGGCTGGGCGGAATTGCTGCTGCAAGGTATCCGGATTGATATTGTGGCACTGTGTTGGCTGTTCGGTATTTTTGCACTGCTTAGTGTACTGCTGGTTTCAGATAATAAAGTGGGACGCACCTATGTGTGGCTGTTGCGTGTCGTGCTGACTGCAGGCAGTGTATTTATCCTGTTTATGGAAGCCTCAACCCCGGATTTTATCGCTACCTACGATTTCCGCCCGAACCGCCTGTTTATCGAATATCTGGTTAATCCGAAAGAAGTGTTCACCATGTTGGCGAACGGGCATTTGCTGTCGTTGGTGTTGGTACCGATTTTGTCGCTTGCGGTCACCTGGTTGTATTGGCGTTTGGCAAAACAGGTGACCACCGATTTAAGCTATTTCCGCTGGCGTTTTCGCCCGTTTATTGCGCTGCTTGTGGCAGCGTTAGTGTTTGTTGGCGCACGCTCTAGTTTGCAACATCGCGGTATTAACCCCTCAATGGTGGCGTTCTCCTCTGACGGACTGGTCAATTCGCTGGTGTTGAATTCCGGCTATTCGGTGCTGTTTGCCTTGCAGCAGATGAAAGATGAAGATAATTCCTCGGAAACTTACGGCAAAATGCCGTTTGCAGAAGTACTGCAAACCTTGAAAACCTTACGTGGCAGAGCGGAGAGCGACTATCTTAATCCGGAAATTCCGACGCTAACGTTTAACCAAGCCAGTTATCAAGGCAAACCGAAAAATATTGTGATTATTTTAGAGGAGAGCTTGGGCGCACAGTTTATTGGTAGTTTAGGCGGCAAGCCATTGTCACCGCAGTTTGACCAATTGGCACAACAAGGTTGGTTATTTGAAAATTTATATGCTACCGGCACTCGCTCGGTACGCGGGATTGAGGCGATCACCACCGGTTTTACCCCGACCCCGGCAAGAGCGGTGGTCAAACTGCCCGGCAGCCAAAACGGATTTTTCAGTATCGCTGAATTGTTGAAACGCCAAGGTTATCACACCTCGTTTATTTACGGCGGTGAAAAGCATTTCGATAATATGGCAAGCTTTTTCTACGGCAATGGTTTTCAGACCATCGTTGATCAGGCGGATTACAAAAATCCAAAATTTGTTGCCACTTGGGGCATGAGTGATGAAGATTTGTTTGATAAGGCTAACGAAAAATTCACTGAATGGAACAAAAATGATCAACCGTTTTTCAGCTTGGTGTTTACGTCGAGCAATCACGATCCGTTTGAATTTCCGGACAATAAAATTGAACTCTATGAACAGCCGAAACAGACCCGCAATAACGCTGCTAAATATGCTGATTTTGCGTTAGGCTATTTCTTTGAGATGGCGAAAAAGTCGGATTATTGGCAGGATACGATCTTTTTAGTGGTGGCGGATCATGATTCCCGTGCCGCAGGTGCAGCACTGGTGCCGATTCAGAATTTCCACATTCCGGGTTTAATTTTGGGTGAGGGAATTGAACCGCGGCGCGATAACCGTTTAGTCAGTCAAATTGATATGCCGACCACGTTGTTGTCGTTGGCAGGGATTAGCGGCGAGAACCCAATGTGGGGTTATGATTTGACGCAAGCGGTAGATCCGAACCGAGCTTTGATGCAATTTGATAAGAATTTGGCTTATATGAAAGGGGATACGGTGACAATTTTGCAGCCGAATATTGAAGCAAAAGGGTTTAAGTATGATGCCAAAACGCAGCAATTGACGGCGAACGATTTAAATCCGCAATTGGCAAAAGAGGCATTGGCGTATGCGTTATGGGGCAGTTATAGTTATAAAAACCGTTTATATAAGCTGCCAGAAGAGAAAAAATAAAGTTATCTTCCTAAAAACGCAAATATATAAATCAGGGCGTGATAAAACATGCCCTGATTTATTTCACTCTACGCCATTAGCCGACCAATACTCCGCTATTACACCAATTTTGCAGCGCATTATTCAGAAACTCAGTTGTGAGTTTCTGCACGTCTGCCAGATCGGTAATTTCATCGGCTGTGCCATTATCCGCAGTGTTGCGGTTAAATTTAATTTTGCCCTCTTGGTGATGGCGTAGCAAAATAGCATGTAAGTTTTCCAGCGTCTGTTGCCCGTCTAGATGCGGCAATAAAATAGATTGAATTAAATCAAGCGATAACATCTCGTTGCGCGCATTCACGATATAATTGCGTAAAGAAAAATAGCGGCGATTAAAGTCCGATATCATTGGGCGTTCGCTAATATAATTGATCGGCCGATTGGTAATCGGTGGCGTGCCGCTGATATGTAATAGCCCAGAAATAATTAGCCGCAGCAGTAAATGGGTGATGAATTCCAGACTATAATGCTGTTGCGCTGTCTCGTTAAGTGCTTGTTGATATTCTTTAATATTGAAAAAACAGTTATCGAAACGGCAAAGAACGGTTAATGCTTCAAGCTCGGCTATATTTTGTGTGCGATAAAATTGGTTAGCATTATGGTTAAAGATAAAATAAGTATAGTCAGGCGCATCCGGGCGAGGCGACTGTTCTTGTTTGATTGAAATAGAAAAATGGCAAGATTGTACGGTTTCGGCGCTAATATGCCGTTGCAACCGATTGCTGGTTGTTTGCGGAATAAACAATGATTGACGGAATTGGCGATTATTGAGGTAATCAAGATATTGCTCTAGCACCACCTGTTGGTTATGGCTGGCATTAAGCAGATCACGATGAATTTCAACGCCCCAATTTTCCGGAAAAGAGCTGGAAATTTCGGCATCATTTAAATAAGCCAGTTGATGTGATTCTGCTTTATTGACCATTTCGCTGAAATAAAGCGGGGAGTTGTGAATTTCCAAGAATTCATGAGCCAAATAATAGGGGGCAGAACGTTGTACCAAGCCGTCAACATTTTGCATAATGCGCTTGAACATCGTATTTTCAGGCGCTTTTTCGTGCATATACCCAATCATGGCCTTAGCGTGCTCAACTTTTGCAACGGGATCCTGGATGTCTCGTGTGTGGAATAGCATCGCATCACGGGCAATTTCTAACGATTTCCAGCCGGGATAAACATTGTAGCTGATATAGGCAATACCATCGCTTTTTAGGTGTTTTCTGATGACATCGAAAATACCGCTTTGCACAAAATCAGGCACCCAGCTGTAAACACCATGACAGATGATATAGTCAAATAACCCAAAAGATTCTGGAATATCAGTGATGCTAAGATGATGTAATTTTACACGTTGTTGCAACCCCATCTGTTCAACAATTTGCAGGCCTTGCGCTATTTGAACTTGAGATAAATCTACACCGACGACTTCAACTTCCGGATAGAAAAAGGTTATCGGGATAATATTTCCACCGCTGGCGCAACCCAGCTCAAGTATCCTAGCTTGAGTTAAATCAGGAGGATTTAAGCCAAATAGTTGACCAATAGCCTGATGCAGCGGAGGAAAAGATTTAGCAAAAGGGTGAGAAACATAAGGAAAATCATCATAGGATTTAGCATTTTTTTGTAGTAGGGTAGTATCCATAATAAGCCTTTGACATTGAATAGAGTGGGCGTTTTGATTCTATCGCAAATAGTCTAGGGTGAATAGCATTGCCTATAGGTAAAGCCGTTGCCTGACAAAATACACGATTCGGTTGTGACTTAAGGCGGTAAGTGCGGTAAGATCGCATATTGATTGAATTTTGATAGACAACGGTATGGTAGTTTTATGCGATTGTTTATAGCTGAAAAACCCAGTCTTGGGCGAGCCATTGCTGATGTATTGCCACAGCCACATCGCAAAGGCGATGGTTTTATCCAGTGTGGTGAGCAGGATTATGTCACTTGGTGTATCGGGCACTTGCTCGAACAAGCGGAGCCGGAGGCTTACGATCCGAATTTCAAACAGTGGCGTTTAGAGCATCTGCCAATTATTCCGCAGCAATGGCAACTCAACCCAAAACAAAGCACGGCCAAACAGCTGAAGGTGGTGCTCAATCTGATTAAACAAGCCGATCAATTGATTAATGCCGGCGACCCTGATCGCGAAGGGCAATTGCTGGTGGATGAAGTATTTAATTATGCCGGGTTGAGCGAGCAAAAACGTAGCCAAATTCAGCGCTGCTTAATCAGCGATCTCAACCCCAGTGCGGTCAGCAAAGCGATTCAAAAATTGCAGTTCAACCGCGATTTTATTCCACTGGCAACATCGGCCTTGGCGCGTGCCAGAGCGGATTGGCTCTATGGCATTAACATGACCAGGGCTTATACCATTCGTGGCAGACAAGCCGGTTATAACGGGGTGCTGTCGGTCGGGCGAGTGCAAACACCGGTGTTGGGGCTGATTGTGCGGCGTGATCTGGAGATTGAAAATTTCCAGCCGAAAGATTTTTACGAAGTGTTGGCGCATGTTCAAACCGATGAGCAACCGCCACAGACCTTCACCGCACTTTGGCAGCCGAGCAAAGCCTGTGAGGATTATCAAGACGAAAATGGACGGGTGTTGTCGCAAGCATTGGCCGAAAATGTGGCAAAGCGGATCAGTGGGCAGCCGGCAATTGTCAAACAGTATAGCGACAGCCAAGAAAAAGAGACTGCCCCTCTGCCATATTCGCTTTCTGCCTTGCAAATTGATGCGGGTAAGCGTTATGGACTCTCGGCACAACAGGTGCTGGATACTTGCCAGCGACTGTATGAAGTGCATAAATTGATTACCTATCCACGTTCCGACAGCCGTTATCTGCCGGAAGAGCATTTTGCCGATCGAAGTGCGGTTAGCGCAGCGATTTCCCAGCACAGCCAGCTTTATCAAACCTTGCCGGAGATTGTGGATTTATCGCAGAAAAACCGCTGTTGGAATGATAAAAAAGTCGAAGCGCACCATGCCATTATTCCGACAGCGAATCGTAGGCAAATTCATTTGTCAGTGAATGAGCAGCAAATTTATGACTTGATTGCCCGACAATACCTGTTTCAGTTTTGTCCTGATGCAGAATACCGTAAAACCAAGATTGGTTTGGAAATTGCCGGCGGACAGTTTTTGGCGCAGGCACGAGGCTTGCAAACTGCTGGCTGGAAGCAGCTGCTTGGTAAAGAAGACCAAGATGAAAATCAGCAGGCTGCCTTACCGAAAGTGAAAAAAGGGCAGCAACTCTGGTGTGAAAAAGGCGAAATTGTCAGCAAAAAGACCCAGCCACCGAAGCCGTTTAATGATGCGACGTTATTATCGGCGATGACCGGTATTGCACGTTTTGTACAAGATAAAGAGTTGAAGAAAATTTTGCGTGAAACGGACGGCTTAGGCACGGAAGCCACCCGCGCCGGAATTATTGAGCTGCTGTTCAAGCGTGGGTTTATCATCAAAAAAGGACGCAGTATCACCAGCACCGAAGCCGGACGGATTTTAATCCAAGCCCTGCCGGAAAGTGCAACGTTGCCTGATATGACCGCTCACTGGGAATCGCAGCTAGACGGTATCAGTCGTAAACAGGCCAGTTATCAGCAGTTTATGCAGCAGTTGCTGGTCACTTTGCCGCAGATGTTGAATCAGTACGATTTCCAATCGTTGCGGTTGTTGCGTCAGGTTTCGCCACCATCGAACAGCAAACGCAGCGCTTATAAAAAAGCAAAATCGCAGAGCGCTCAAAATATAAACAAACACCAATAGACCCTATACTGAGAATAAAAGGAAAAATTATGTTAACATTTGTTCAGCATGTGCCGATTTGGGTTTGGGGATTATTGATCTTTTTGCTTGTGATCGGCTGGTTAGCGAGTCAAGATCGTGAAATGCCGATCAGCAGATTATTTATCTTGCCGATAGCGTTTTCTATTTGGCTGCTTGTCGGTAGTGCGGTGACGTTTTCCGGTGCTTTTAAGCTGTTTTTTCCCTTGTTACTGCTTGGCTTTATTTTGGGTTTTGCTTGGTGGTGCAAGGTTATACCGAAGCAGTATATTGTGCGCACGGCACAACATAGAATTTTTTTAGCCGGATCATATTTTACGTTGATTTTTGCCTTGTCAGTGTTTATGGTGAAATTCATACTGACGTCAGCCTTGGCCATTAACCCAACATGGACGAATAACATGAGCTTTTTATTGAGCTATGCGCTAATTAACGGGTTTTTCAGTGGCTTTATTTGGGGGCGAACGTATCGGCTGTATCGTCGATGTGATCCTCACCAGAAAACGACGTTATAATTAATAAAAATAAAAGGAGTTTTTATGCACTGTCCTTTTTGTTCTGCCTTGGATACCAAGGTGATCGATTCTCGTTTGGTGGCAGATGGCTATCAAGTGCGTCGTCGCCGTGAGTGTTTGCAATGCCGTGAGCGCTTCACCACCTTTGAAACAGCGGAATTGGTGACGCCGAAAATTATTAAAAGCAATGATAACCGTGTGCCGTTCGATGAGAAAAAACTGCGTTCCGGCATGATGCGGGCATTGGAAAAACGCCCGGTCAGTGCGGATGATGTCGAGAAAGCGCTCACCCATATTATTCATCAACTGCAAGCCAGCGGCGAGCGCGAAGTGCCGAGCAAGTTGGTCGGTACTTTGGTGATGGAAGCGCTGAAAAAACTGGATAAAGTGGCTTATATCCGTTTTGCTTCGGTATATTTGAGTTTTGACGACATTAAACAATTTGGCGATGAAATTGAAAAATTAACCAATGAAACCAAAAATAAGGAAACGTGATGACCGTCTATTTTTCGAATGAAGATCAACAATTTATGCAACGGGCTATGGAGCTGGCAGCGCGCGGTCGTTGGACCACGGCGCCTAATCCGATGGTTGGTTGTGTGATCGTAAAAGACGGCAATGTGATTGGCGAAGGCTATCATCAATGTGCCGGAGAAGGCCATGCAGAAGTCAATGCTTTTAACGCTTGTACTGAAAGTGCGGTTGGGGCAACCTTATATGTCACGCTGGAGCCTTGCGCGCACTTCGGAAAAACCCCCCCTTGTGCTTTGAAAATTATCGAAAACGGTATCAAAAAAGTGGTGATCGCCATGCGCGATCCTAATCCGTTGGTGGCAGGAAAGGGCATTGAGTTGCTGCAACAGGCAGGGATCGAGGTTGTGATTGGGTTGCTGGCAGAGCAGGCGGAAGAACTGAATAAAGGCTTTTTGAAACGAATGCGCTGTGGTCGTCCGTTTGTGCAGTTAAAAATGGCAATGACAATTGACGGCAAAACAGCGACAGCCAGTGGCGAAAGCAAATGGATTACCGGCGAACAGGCGAGAGCCGAGGTACAGGATTACCGTGCTTGCGCCGGCGCGATTTTATCGGCGAGCGGCACAGTGTTGGTGGACGATCCGTTGTTGAATGTGCGTTGGCAGCAATTGCCGCCAGCGGTGCAGCAAGTTTATCCTGAATCGGCAATTCGGCAACCTGTGCGTGTGATCATGGATTCAAAACACCGGATTCGTCCTTATCATAAGCTGTTCGGCGTAGAAAGTGCGGTCTGGCTGGTCGGGGCAGAACATAAACCGCGTGATCTCAGCGCATTTCCTGATTTTGTCGAGGCGATTTATCTGGATCCACAGCAGCACCAGCTCTCGGCCTTAATGGGCGAATTAGCGCAGCGACAAATTAATATTTTATGGATTGAAGCCGGTTCCAATCTAGCCGGGTCGTTAATCAGTGCGGGTTTAGTTGATGAATTGATTGTGTATATCGCGCCGAAACTGCTTGGCGATCAAGCCAGAGGACTGTGCCATATGCCGGATTTACACCATCTTGCTGATGCACCACAGTGGCAGTTGATCAGCCATGAAGTGATTGGCGAAGATATTAAGCTGATCTATCGTCCCAAACATTTAACGGAGGAAAAATGCTGAAAAAGTTATTGCAATCGGCGTTGATCGGGCTGTGTACGGCCGCAGTTGTTTTGGCGCTGCTTCCTCTGCTTCAAGGTAACCGCAATTTATTTTCGCGGCAAAATGATGATTTGCAGGTTGTCTCCTATGCCAGTGCGGTGCGAATCGCCTCTCCGGCTGTGGTCAATGTGTATAATCAATCGTTGCAAGCCAGCAGTCTTGACCGTGGTTTGAGTGATAATGGTTTGAGCAATAATGAAGTACGGGTCAATAATCT
This sequence comes from Testudinibacter sp. 'clade 2', assembly GCF_006227735.1. NCBI lineage: Bacteria > Pseudomonadati > Pseudomonadota > Gammaproteobacteria > Pasteurellales > Pasteurellaceae > Testudinibacter > Testudinibacter sp. 'clade 2'. The sequence goes on along the minus strand of NZ_VDHB01000074.1, from coordinate 2,562 downwards.
CGGTTCTGGTGTGATTATGCGTGCTGACGGCTACATTCTCACCAATCGCCATGTGATCAGTAACGCCGATCAAATTGTGGTGGCGTTGCAAAACGGGCAGATTTATCAAGCCGGGCTGGTCGGGTCTGACAGTTTAACGGATTTGGCGGTATTGAAGATTCAAGCGGAAAATCTGCCGACGATTCCGCAAAATAAACAGCGACGGGTCTCGGTTGGTGATGTAGCTTTGGCAATCGGTAATCCGTATAACTTGGGACAGAGCGTCAGCCAGGGCATTATCAGTGCCACCGGACGTAGCGCGCTGGGGGAGATCGGACGTCAAAACTTTATTCAAACTGACGCTTCGATCAATCGCGGCAATTCCGGGGGGGCATTGATTAATACCGCCGGAGAGCTGATCGGAATTAACACGTTAAGCATTGGCAAAGACAGCAGTGAAATTGCTGAAGGACTGAGTTTTGCGATTCCGATTAATATCGTCAATGATGTATTGAAAAAAATTATTCAAGATGGGCGTGTGATCCGTGGTTATTTTGGGGTGGAAAGCCAGATTTTTTACAATAATGAAGATCAATTGGGCTTAAATCAACGTGGCGTGTTGGTCACAGCGGTTGCACCAAACGGTCCGGCATATCAAGCCGGTATTTTACAAGGCGATTTGATTGTGCGTTTTAACGGTAAAGCGGTGAATTCACCGACCGATCTACTGCAAATTATTTCTGATACCCGTCCGGGAACAGTGGTTGAAGTACAAGTTGAAAGACTTGGACAATTACTCAATCTTCCGGTGACAATTGCTGAATATCCGACAATGGGTTAGATCTGAATGTTAACCGCACTTATGGCGGTTATTGCAGTTCATTGTTATTTTCACTATTAACGCCTTTTAACGGTTTTCCGTCAGCGCTGTTGATCAATACCAGAATCCCGAATAAAGGGTGATCAAAATACATCATTTGGTTATCGGTATAGCTGCTTTGGCTTTGATACTGAATAGTATGTCGTTGAGCGGTTTGTTGGGTTTCGACGTTGGCCGAATCCTCTTTGACTGCATCAATATCCGGCACGGTCGAAACCGCACTTTGTGCTAGATTAGCAAAGGCTTGCTGAGCGTTTCCGCTCAGTGAATCATAACTAAATGCTAGGTTGAAGTTGAGCTCAATTTTATCGTCTTGCCAAATTAACAATCGCCCGTCAATGGCTGGAACCGTGGAAGGATCAGATTGGATTCGAAGCGGAAAACTGTTGCTCTGTTGCAGCAACGGCTGAGACCAAGCCTGGTGGTAAAAAGGAATATAAGCGCCATGCTGCTGAAATTTTGTAAAAATTTCATTGAGTTGCATCTGATCTGGGGCTAAAGTTCGGGCTTGCGGCAGCTCTGCTGACGGTAGTAGCACATCCTCGAGTGGGATGGCAGAAGTTAATTCAGGAAATTTTTGGTTTAAGCTGTCCTGTTCAAAGAGCCGCTGGAAGATAATTAATTCTACATTAATTTGAGTGGCATATTGATTTTCATTATTTTGCTCGGTTATGACAACTGGCGGTATCGTCGTGTTTTCTACTGACGTAATTGGCGCTGGTGCCGGCACACTATTTTGAGTGGGTGCAGTTTGATCGGCGTAAGCTTGTGCGCCAAATATACATAGTGCTAAGGATTTAACAGTTAGTGCCCAAAAGGATTTGGATAACGTCATCACAGGTACTCCATCTATAACCGTGTCAAATCAACTGGCTTCCACACTTTGGCTACCGCTCAGTCCGGGTGTGTGCGGTAAAGGTTGCGGATCTTTGCTTTCGTTTTCTACCGGAGCGGTTTCCAATTGGCGCGGTGGCGTCGGGTAGTCGCTCGGCTGTTCAGTTTTATTTTCACCCAATAATTTGCTTTGCAGCCGTTTGAAACTGCTTTGCGGTGAGAGCCAAATGTCTAAGAAAGCTTGGTTAAATTCACTGCCGAATTTAGGTTCGAGTACCGTATCATTCAAGACAAAATAGCCGGTATCGTCTAAAGCAATGTAATTTAATAAATCTTTTGGTTGAAAGTCCGGCAAGGTTTGCTCTAATTTTTTAGCCCACAAATCTTGGGTTTCCGCCGGAATTTGCGGTGCGATATTGCTCAGCTCTTTTTTTAGCGTAATAGCAAAATTTTTGCCTTCCACCGGCTTGGCATAATTCAGAGTCAGCATCAGCGGACGTTGGTTAGGTTGATATTGCCCGTTTTCACTGTATAGCGTGATGGTATAGATATGAAACGGTCCCCAAGTGTAGTCAACCGTTCCGACCGGCAGCCAGTTAGCAAATACCGAATTGCCGAACAGCAAAACAAATGAAGTGGCGACAATTTTCAATAATTTCATAAATAACAACCGAAAGAAAAATTAAAATGACAAAATTTGTGTGATTATAACATAAATAATTAGAACTGCTATTGAGCAGAAACAGGATTGAGCAGAAACAGGATTGGCAGCAAAAGGTGAATAACAAATAACGGGATCATTTGATCCCGTTTTAGACTGCTGACAAAGGTTAAAATACACGATTAATATTGTAAAAGTAGGGGCGGAT
>NZ_VDHB01000073.1:0-21276 GCF_006227735.1 Testudinibacter sp. 'clade 2' | reverse complement strand
ATCAACAGACCCTAAATATTTGCGAATTCGATCACATAATTTTCTTTTTTATTTGTATAGAATGATTCAACAGATTAAATGTTGTTTATAGTACAAAATCAACCACTTTTATTTTCATTTGAAAAAAGGAAATAACCATGAAATTCAATACACTGGCTGCTACCGTTTCAGCCGCTCTGCTCAGCACAGCCCTGTTAAGCGGTGGCGCAAACGCTGCCGGACGTTTGGTCATTTATTGCAGTGGCACGAATGCCTTATGTGAAGCCGAAACAAAAGCCTTCGGAGAAAAATATGATGTCAAAACATCTTTTATTCGTAATGGCTCCGGCAGCACTTTTGCTAAAATCGAAGCCGAAAAAGGCAATCCGCAAGCCGACGTTTGGTACGGCGGCACCTTGGATCCGCAATCGCAAGCCGGCGAATTGGGGCTGTTGGAAGCTTATGCCTCGCCTAACCTCACACAAATTGTCGAAAAATTCCGTGATCCTGCCAAAGTAAAAGGCAATTACACCTCAGCGATTTATATGGGGATTTTGGGTTATGGCGTGAATACCGAACGCTTGAAAAAATTGGGCATTACGGAAGTACCTAAGTGCTGGTCCGATTTAACCGACCCACGCTTAAAAGGCGAAGTTCAAATCGCCGACCCGCAAAGTTCCGGCACGGCGTATACCGCCATTGCCACGTTTGTGCAGTTGTGGGGCGAAGACAAAGCCTTTGACTACTTCAAACAGCTACACGGCAATATCTCGCAATACACCAAATCCGGGGTTACGCCATCGCAAAATACTGCGCGCGGTGAAGCCACCATCGGCATCGGTTTCTTGCATGACTACGCCTTGGCAAAAGAGAAAGGTGCGCCGGTTGAGCTGATCGTGCCTTGCGAAGGCACCGGCTATGAACTGGGCGGCGTCAGTATTATCAAAGGGGCACGCAATTTGGATAACGCCAAACTGTTTGTTGACTGGGCACTGTCGAAAGAAGGGCAAGAGCTCTCTTGGAAAAAAGGCGAATCTTACCAAACACTGACTAACACCACTGCCGAGCAGTCTGCCAGTGCGTTTGATCCGAACAAGCTGGTGTTGATTAACTATGATTTTGAAAAATACGGTTCTGCCGACGAAAGAAAACGGTTGATCACCAAATGGGTTAACGACGTCAAACTGGCTCAATAAATTTTAATAGACGGGAATACCGCACTGGAAACAGGCGTATTCCCTTTTCGTTTCTGCGAGGTTTTATGCATTCCGCCAGACCGCCAATACTACAAACCGCATCCTTTTGGATTCTTTTAGCCTTTGCCGCCTTTTTGCTGCTGCCGTCCAAAGCACTGGATTACGGACTTTTTGATTCGACCAGCGACGAGATTCTCACCGCCATGGGCTGGTCTTCAGTCAATTTGAGTTGGCTGTGGTTCTTGCCGCTGATTGCGATTTGGGGCATTCAAAAACTCACGCTCCCGGCAGGGCAACGACAAAAAATCGGCTTAATGCTGGTCGCGGCGACCGCACTTTTTGTGCTGCTCAGCGCCATGTTTTTCCGCGTCAGTCTGGGCTATTCCACGATTATCTTGATGATCTCCCTGACCGCACTTGCCACTCTGTATTTAGCCAAGCTGAAAGTGATGCAAGGCGATCAATTTATTATCGCCTCCTTAATCAGCATTGTATTGCTGATTTTCTTTTTTATCGTCTATCCGACCATTGCGATTTTTATTTCAATGTTCTACGACGGCGATGTTTTTGCTCCTGAACAAGTGGTCAGGATTCTCGGACAATCTTATATTATCCGTGTTATCGGCAATTCGCTGTTTCTGTCAGCTTTTGTCGGCATTCTGTCCACCGTATTCGGCTTGGCTTTTGCGCTTTACACCACCCGAATCGCGCGCAAAACTGCGTTTATCGGCAAAATCTTTTCGATTTTACCGATTGTGACGCCGCCGTTTGTGGTCGGTCTGGGCGTAACCCTGATGTTGGGGCGTTCCGGCTATGTCACTGAATTTTTAGATACCTACTTAGGATTCACCAACCACAACTGGTTGTATGGTTTCAATGGGATTGCGATTGCCCAAATTCTGGCATTCGCCCCGATCTCTTTTATGATTTTGGACGGGGCGCTGAAATCGATTCACCCGTCGATCGAAGAAGCCTCTTATACGCTGCGTGCCAACCGTTATCAAACCTTTTATAACATCATTTTTCCGTTGCTGCGTCCGGCACTGGCCAACTCTTTTTTAATCGTGTTTATCCAATCGTTGGCGGACTTCAGTAACCCATTGGTGTTGGGCGGCAGTTTTGATGTGATCGCCACCCAGATCTATTTTTATATCGCCGGCTCACAGTTGGATTACGCTTCGGCCAGTACGCTAGGCTCAATCTTACTGATTTTCTCGCTGGCGATCTTTATCATTCAGTATATCTGGATCGGCAACCGCTCTTATGTCACCGTGTCGGGCAAATCCTACCGGGGCGACGTGCAAGAACTGCCGCCGATGCTGCGCAATGTGATTATTGTGATGCTGGCAGGCTGGGTGCTGTTTAATATTGCACTGTACGGCAGTATTTTCTACGGCAGCTTCACTGTCAACTGGGGTGTGGACTACAGCTTCACCTTCAACAACTACATCATGATGTTCGGACAAGGGTTTAGTGAAGGCGCTTGGCCATCGCTGATCAACACCCTTATCTACGCCGGCATTGCCGCCCCGCTGACCGCACTTTTCGGTTTGCTGATCGCTTACATCGTGGTGCGCAAAGATTTCCAAGGCAAGAAAACCCTCGAGTTTTTGACCATGCTGTGTTTTGCCGTGCCGGGAACGGTGGCCGGGGTCTCTTATATTCTGGCGTTTAACAATGCGCCGTTGTATATCACCGGCACCGGTATCATCATTATCATTTCGATGGTGATGCGCGATCTGCCGATTGGTATGCGTGCCGCAATCGCCGGTTTAGGGCAGCTGGACAAATCCTTGGACGAAGCCTCGCTGTCGTTGAAAGCCGGCTCGTTAAAAACCATTCTGTTTATTGTCTTTCCGCTGCTCAAACCGGCGCTGCTATCGGCATTGGTCACCAGTTTTGTGCGGGCAATGACCACCGTCAGCGCTATCATCTTTTTGGTCACTGCCGACACCCGGGTCGCCACGGCGTACATCTTAAACCGGGTCGAGGACGGCGAATACGGGGTAGCGATTGCCTACGGCTCGGTGCTGATTGTGGTGATGATGGCGATTATTTTACTGTTTGACTGGATCGTGGGCGATACCCGAATTTCTCGTTCGAAAGCGAAAAAAATGCAATAATATCGGGCTATAAAATTAAGAGAAAATAATATGGATAATCAAGATCAAGAGTTCTTAGTATTAAAAAATATCACCAAGTCTTTCGGCAAATCAGTGGTGATCGATAACTTAAATTTGACCATCAAACGTGGCAACATGGTGACGCTGCTCGGTCCGTCCGGCTGCGGTAAAACCACGGTGCTACGTCTGGTGGCCGGCTTAGAGAGCCCAACGTCGGGACAGGTTTTTATTGACGGCGAAGATGTCACCAAATCCTCGATCCAAAACCGCGATATTTGCATCGTTTTCCAATCGTATGCGCTGTTTCCGCATATGTCGATTGGTGATAACGTCGGTTATGGGCTGAAAATGCAAGGCGTGAGCAAAGCGGAACAGAAACAGCGGGTGAAAGAGGCGCTGGAACTGGTCGATCTGGCGGGATTTGAAGAGCGCTTCGTCGATCAAATCTCCGGCGGACAACAGCAACGGGTGGCACTGGCACGTGCGTTGGTGCTGAAACCGAAAGTATTGCTGTTCGATGAGCCGCTGAGTAATTTGGACGCCAACTTACGGCGCAGTATGCGCGAAAAAATCCGTGAATTACAACAACGTCTGGGGATTACATCGCTGTATGTCACCCACGATCAATCGGAAGCCTTTGCAGTCTCCGACGAAGTGATCGTAATGCACAAAGGGCATATTATGCAAAAAGCCGCTGCCAAAGAGCTGTATCTGCACCCTAATTCACTGTTTTTAGCCAATTTTATGGGCGAATCCAATATTCTGCCGGGCATGTTAGAGGGACAGAACGTGACAGTTAACCAGTATCGTTTTGAACTGGCAAACCGAGCACAATTTGATGTGGCAGACGGCGAATGCTTGGTCGGCATCCGCCCTGAAGCCATTTCACTGCTCAGCAGCGGTGAAGAGAGCCAACGCTGTGATATCAAAAGTGCGGTTTACATGGGCAACCACTGGGAAATCGTCGCCGATTGGCACGGACAATCCCTACTGATCAACCTTAATCCGGAAGACTTCAATGCCGGACAACACAGCGCCTACGTGCATTTTTCTTCCAGAGGCGTATTTTTGTTAGCGAAGGAATAAGTGGCTATTGACCATAAAAATCGGGAAACCGTTAGTTTCCCGAATCTTACCTGTATTTGACTAAGCTCTACGCCTAATAATCCACACCCGCACATGGTCATAAACCCAGTTGTACAACACCGTATAAAGCAAAATAAAGACAGTGATGCCCAGATCCATGATAAACGCTTGGTAAAAGCTGATATTCAGCAAATATGCCACCACTGGGATGGTGAACAGCAATAAACCGCCTTCAAATAACAGCGCGTGCAAGCACCGCACTTTGAAGCCGCGTAATACCCTTTCGCCACGAAAAACCCGGTCAAAGCCCCAGTTAAACACAAAATTCCACACCATCGCCATCAGCGAAATCACAATAACCGTCCCCGACAGCGCACTCACCGAATGATCCGTCAGCAACGTCAAGCCGATAACTGAAAATATCACTGCCAAAACTTCAAACAGGGCGGCATGGAAAATCCGCTCGACAAAAGACATGTTATCCTCTCTGGTTTAACACTCGTTGAAATGAGCGAATATGCCCTAATCTAGTCAAAAAGTGAAGTGTTTAATTAACGTCTATTGATGAGAATTACAATGACGATTGTGCTAATTTTAAACACAATCCCCAGGACTATAACGACTTTTGCCTTATATTAGCAAAAAGTAGTGGCGAAAAAGCGGCTATAGCTCAAATAACAAACAAACATCAACCGTTCCTATTATGGCTACAAGCCGTATTGCAGCCTGTTTATTATAAAGCAGTCCAGATACATCAAAACTACAAAACCAGTGAATTAACACCAACAGTCAAAGTTGTCATTACACGCTATTTAATCGCTAGCTACCCTTGCTTTCCACCGCACAGAATGTCAAACTGATCAACGTTTTCATTTATTCATAACAAAAAACAGCGAGAAAAACGCAATATAAAAAGGAGAAATTATGTCAAAAGATCCCAACTATCAGGCGGAAGCGGAGAAGTATGACAATCCGGTTCCAAGCCGTGAATTTATTTTACAAACTATTCGTGAACACAATGCGCCGATGAGTCGGCAGGCGATTCTGACCGCACTCAAGATTAGCGACGAAGAGCAGGTTGAAGGCATGCGTCGTCGCTTGCGGGCGATGGAAAACGATGGGCAATTGGTGTTTACCAAACGCCAATGTTATGCCCTGCCGGAAAAATTATCGTTGCTGAAAGGTACGGTAATCGGACACCGTGACGGCTACGGTTTTTTGCAGGTGGAAGGCTCGGTCGGCGGCAAAAAAGAGGACGACTGGTTTATTCCCAACGGACAAATGCAGCGGGTGATGCACGGCGATTATGTGCTGGCGCAGCCGAACGGGTTTGATCGCCGTGGACGGCAAGAAGTGCGGATCGTGCGTATCCTGGAAAGCCGAAAGAAACAGATTGTCGGGCGCTTTTTTATGGAATCCGGCATTGCCTTTGTGGTGCCGGACGACAGCCGCATCAGCCATGATATTCTGATTCCGAACGAACACCGTCTGGGCGCACGCATGGGGCAAGTGGTGGTGGTCGAACTGCAACCACGCACCCGCAACCACAATCCGGTCGGGATTATCACCGAGATTCTGGGCGACAATATGGCGCCGGGCATGGAAGTGGAAATCGCCTTGCGCAACCACGACATTCCGCATATTTTCCCGGAAAATGTGTTGAAGCAGGTTTCTAGCCTCAAAGAAGAGGTGACCGAAGAAGCCAAACAAGGGCGGGTGAATCTGCACGATCTACCGTTGGTCACGATTGACGGTGAAGATGCACGCGATTTTGATGATGCGGTGTATGCCCGCAAAAACGGCGACAGCGGCTGGAAACTGTGGGTAGCGATTGCTGATGTCAGTTATTATGTGCGGCTGAAAACCGCACTTGATGCCGAAGCCCGCAACCGTGGCAATTCGGTCTATTTCCCGAACCGAGTGGTGCCAATGTTGCCGGAGGTGTTGTCGAACGGGCTGTGTTCGCTTAATCCGCAAGTGGATCGGTTATGCATGGTCTGCGAAATGGATATTTCCAAAAAAGGCAAGATGACCGGCTATAAGTTCTACGAAGCGGTGATGAACTCGCACGCCCGTTTGACCTACACCAAAGTGTGGCGGATTTTAGAGGGCGACGAAGAACTGCGCCAACGCTACGCCCTGCTGGTACCACACTTAGAAGAGCTATACAATCTGTTTAAAGTGTTGAACGAGGCGCGCAAAAAACGTGGTGCGATTGATTTTGAAACCATCGAGACCCAATTTATTTTCAATCCGCAAGGACGAATCGAACGAATTGAACCGGTGGTGCGCAACGATGCCCACAAAATCATCGAAGAGTGCATGATCCAAGCCAATATTGCAGCGGCGACGTTTGTGGAAAAAGCACAAGAACCGGCGCTGTTCCGCATTCACGCCGGCCCGAGCGAAGAAAAACTGATGGCATTCCGCAGCTTCCTCAACGAGTGCGGTTTAACCCTAGGCGGCGGGTTGAAACCAACCCCGGCGGATTACGCCGAATTGATGACCCAAGTGAAAGCACGCCCCGATCACGAGCTGATCCAAACCATGCTGCTGCGTTCACTCAGTCAAGCGGTCTATTCCGCCGACAATATCGGACACTTCGGTTTGGCATTGGACAACTACGCCCATTTCACCTCACCGATTCGGCGTTACCCGGATTTAAGCCTACACCGTGCGATTAAATATTTAATCGCCAAAGAACAAGGCAGCAACAAGCGCTCGACCAACGGCGGCGGCTTCCATTATCTGCTGGACGACATCGATCTGCTCGGCGATCACTGCTCCACCACCGAACGCCGTGCCGACGACGCCACCCGTGAAGTGGCCGATTGGCTGAAATGCGAATATATGCAAGATCATGTCGGCGAAGAGTTTGACGGCATTATCTCCACAGTCACCGGTTTCGGGCTGTTCGTGCGCCTGAACGATTTCTTTATTGACGGTTTGGTGCACATCTCCACCCTCGACAACGATTATTACCAGTTCGACAGCGCCGGTCAGCGTTTAATCGGTGAGAACAGCGGTATGTATTACCGTATCGGTGACAAAGTGCGGATCAAAGTCGCTGCGGTCAGTCTGGAACAAAAACAGATCGATTTTGTGTTGATCGCCAGTGAACGCAAGCCGCAACGGGAAGGCAAAACCACCAAAGATCGGCTGAAGAAAAATGTGCGTTACGCCGAAAGTTTGGAAAAACGGCTGCGTGACGGCAGAGGCGGTAAAGCCGATCCGAAACGTGCCGAGAAGAAGAAAGCGCCACGCAGTAAAAGCGGGGCATTCAGTAAAAGTAGAAAACGTAAATAAGTATTCCATTAACCCGATACCATAACAAGGAGAACGCCGATGACTGATTTTATCAAAACACGAGCTGCTGTTGCTTGGGCGCCGAATGAGCCGTTGAAAATCGAACAATTGGATTTGATGCCGCCGCAAAAAGGCGAAGTGTTGGTGCGGATTGTCGCCACCGGCGTGTGTCATACCGATGCTTACACCCTGTCCGGCAAAGACTCCGAAGGAGTTTTCCCTTGTGTGTTGGGGCATGAGGGCGCCGGCATCGTCGAAGCGGTCGGCGAAGGTGTCACCGGCGTGGCGGTGGGCGATCATGTGATTCCGCTCTACACCGCCGAATGCGGCAAATGCAAATTCTGCCTGTCCGGCAAAACCAATCTCTGTTCCTCCGTGCGTGAAACACAAGGCAAAGGCTTGATGCCGGACGGCACGGTACGTTTCTTCAAAGACGGACAGCCGATTTATCACTATATGGGCTGCTCCACCTTTTCCGAATACACGGTGGTCGCCGAAGTATCACTAGCCAAAGTGCAAAAAGAAGCGCCACTGGAGGAGATCTGCCTGCTCGGTTGCGGCGTCACCACCGGCATGGGCGCGGTGATCAACACCGCCAAAGCCAAGAGCGGTGACAGCATTGCGATTTTCGGCTTGGGCGGTATCGGCTTGGCGGCGATTATCGGCGCGCGTATGATTGGCGCCCGCCGGATTATCGGGGTCGATGTCAATCCGGAAAAATTTGACATGGCAAAAAAACTGGGCGCAACCGACTGTATCAATCCGAAAGATTTCGACAAACCGATTCAAGAGGTGATTGTCGAGATGACCGACGGCGGCGTGGATTATTCGTTTGAGTGCATCGGCAATGTTGATGTTATGCGTGCGGCACTGGAGTGCTGTCACAAAGGTTGGGGCGAATCGGTGATTATCGGTGTGGCGCCTGCCGGGGCGGAAATTCGTACCCGTCCGTTCCAACTGGTGACCGGACGGGTGTGGCGAGGTTCGGCATTCGGTGGCGTGAAAGGCCGCACCCAGTTGCCGAAAATCATTCAGCAATATCTGGACGGCGAATTTGCCCTCAGCGATTTTATCACCCACACCATGCCGCTGGAGCAGATCAACACCGCCTTTGACTTGATGCACGAGGGCAAATCGATTCGCAGCGTGATTCACTATTAATTCCTTAACCTCAAAGTGCGGTCAGACCGCACTTTACTGTTTCTATATGAGGATCTTATGACAACATTGACACTGATCAGCAGCAATAAAATGTTTGGCGGTCAGCACCAGCGCTATCGCCATTTCTCTTCTGCCACCCAATCTGAGATGACTTTTGCCGTCTATCTGCCACCGCAAGCCGAGCAGCAAAAAGTGCCATTGCTGTATTGGCTGTCCGGTTTAACCTGCAACGATGAAAATTTTTCTACCAAAGCCGGCGCACAACGCTTGGCAGCGCAATATGGCTTTGCACTGGTGATGCCAGACACCAGCCCGCGCGGCGCAATGGTGGCTGATGCCGACAGCTACGATCTGGGGCAAGGCGCCGGATTCTACCTGAACGCCACCCAAGCCCCTTGGGCAACGCACTACCGCATGTACGACTATATCGTCGATGAATTGCCGTCACTGTTGGCTCAACACTTTCCGCTCAATGGACAAGCGGCGATTTTTGGCCATTCGATGGGTGGACACGGCGCATTGATGATCGGCTTGAAAAACAGTGAACGGTTTAGCTCGATTTCCGCCTTTGCCCCCATCGTCAACCCCAGCGAAACTCCGTGGGGCATCAAGGCTTTTAGCGCTTATTTAGGCGACGATCACAACAGTTGGGCGCAATATGACAGTTTGCAGCAATTGGCGCACGCCAAACGTAAACTGCCGATCTTAATCGATCAAGGCGATGCCGACAATTTCTATCCTGAGCAACTGCAACCGCAAAAATTTGTGCAAAGTGCGGTCGAACAGGGCTTCAGCGTCGAATTTAATCTACGTCCCGGCTATGATCACAGTTACTACTTTATCGCCAGCTTTATCGAACCGCACTTTGCCTTTCACGCCAAACATTTCGGCTACTGAGCAAGCGGTTTTTATGCTATCTTAAAGTCCCTTTAAGTGAATAACGAATACCAAATATGAGCGAAAATATTTACGGAATCCATGCGGTTTCCTCTTTTTTAAACACGGCGCCGGAGCGGATTATCGAAGTCTATGTGCTGAAAGGACGCGAAGATAAACGCTTGCAGCCGTTGTTAAACCAGCTGCAAAATTTAGGCATTGCCATTCAGCAGATGAACCGAACAACGCTGGATAAAAAAGCCGACGGCGAAGTACACCAAGGCATTATTGCACGGGTGCAACCGGCAAAAGAACTGAACGAAAACGATTTGGACGCAATTTTAAGCGGCAAACAGGCGCCTTTTTTGTTGGTGTTGGACGGTGTGACTGATCCGCACAATTTGGGTGCTTGTCTGCGCACCGCCGATGCGGCCGGTGTCGATGCGGTGATTGTGCCGAAAGACAAATCGGCGCAACTCACTTCCACCGCACGTAAAGTCGCCTGTGGCGCTGCGGAAAGCGTGCCGTTGATTCGGGTCACTAACCTTGCCAGAACCTTGCGTGAATTGCAGCAACAGCACAATATCTGGGTGATCGGCACCGCAGGCGAAGCCACGGAAACCTTATATCAAGTCAAACTAGATGGTGCGATTGCGTTGGTGATGGGGGCGGAAGGCGAAGGTATGCGCCGCCTGACCCGTGAACACTGCGATCAGTTGATCAGCATTCCGATGGCAGGCAGCGTCTCTTCGCTCAACGTTTCCGTCGCCACCGGAGTGTGCTTGTTTGAAATTGTGCGCCAACGGATAAAGTAAGCCTTGTTATATTTCTCTTCTCCCTTGATGGGAGAAGTAAATAATATACAGGCAATCGAATTAGTGAAAACACTGGAACGTAGTCGTTAGAATTCCTTCGTCCCTTGTGGGAGAAGGACAGATTTTGGCTTCGTTCAGAAGCAAAAATCAGGATGAGGGGGCTGGATGCAGTGCTGTGATCCGATATCTCACCCTCATCCGCCCTTCGGGCACCTTCTCCCATCAAGGGAGAAGGAATTATAAAAATTTTGTATCTCAACCTATCGCTTTAAAAGGATAAACCATGAAATATCGTGTAGTAGCATTTGATTTAGACGGCACTTTACTCAACAGCCAAGGCGAAATTCTGCCGAGCAGCATCGAAGCGATCAAAGCCGTGCGTGAAAAAGGGGTGAAAGTGGTGTTAGTAACCGGTCGCCATCACACGGCGGTGAAGCCTTATTACCACCAACTGCAACTGGACACCCCGATTATCTGTTGTAACGGCACCTATATCTACGATGTGGCCAGCGACAGCACGCCGATTGCCAATCCGTTCAGTTGGCAGCAGGCACGCAAAGTGATTGAAGTGGCTGAGCAATTGGGCATTCATCTGCTGATGTACACCCGTGATCAAATGACCTTCACCGAGTTCAATCCACATATGCGCAAATTCACCGAATGGGTGGCACGCTGCCCTGAAGCAGTGCGCCCGGATTTGCGTCAACTTAGCAGCTTCTACGAACCGTTGGCTGCCGGGGAAGCGATCTGGAAATTCGTGATCAGCCACCCTGAGCGCACGTTGATGGAAAGTGCGGTGGCGCAATTGCCGAGCGACCAATTTAGCTGCGAATGGTCTTGGATTGATCGGGTCGATGTTGCCAACAACGGCAACAGCAAAGGCGGGCGTTTGTTGGATCTGCTGCAAAGCTGGAATATCGATCCGCAGCAGGTGATCGCCTTTGGCGACAACCACAACGATATCAGCATGCTGACTGCCGTTGGTTTGGGCGTGGCGATGGGCAATGCGGAAGAAGACGTAAAATCACAAGCCAAACTGGTGACCAGCGATAACGATCAAAACGGCATCCAGCAGGTTTTGGAAAAATATATTTAAAAATTTTAACGGTTAAGTTTTTTTTAAGAACTCTTTGCTTTAATACTCATCAACAAAGCACAAATACAGATTTATCGCTTTGTACACATTTGATGAAAATTAAACTCGGAGAGTATCTATATGAAAAAATTAGCCCTTGTATCTGCCTTATTAGTTGCCATCAGCGGAACCGCACTGGCAGCCAGCGAAACCACGACAACCACAGCAGCAGCGGCACAAAGTGCACAAAGCGCACAAATGCAAAACCGCAGTGGTTTCAATGACGGCAGTAATCCACAGTCACAACAACAGCTACAGCAAGGCAAACGAGATGGCAAAGGAAGAGAAGACTGCCACCGTAAAGACGGTAAAAAACGCGATGACACCAAACGCGGCAGTTTTATCGACAATAACGCTCCGGTCATTAGCACCAGTAGCGTGAAAGACCTGAAAGACAATGATCGCTTAGTATTGGAGGGCTTCATTGAAAAACAAGTCGGCAAAGAAGACTATTTATTCAAAGACGACAGTGGCAGCATTGAAGTAGAAATTGATCGCCGTGCTTGGGCAGGGCAAGAAATCACCCCGAACGACAAAGTCAAATTGTTCGGTGAAGTGGATAAATCTTGGAATAAAACCGAAGTGGAAATCCACCGTGTTGTCAAAGTACAATAGATAGCGTACGGTAACCATAGCACAACAAAGCAACCGCACTTTTAAAAGTGCGGTTTTCTCCATTCAAGTTAACGGTAATAATCATGCGAATCTTGCTCATTGAAGACGATCCCCTGATCGGTGACGGCCTAAAAATCGGGTTAACCACCTTTAATTATACGGTGGATTGGTTTAAAGACGGCAAAACCGGCTTTCAAGCACTGGATTCTGCCCCCTATGATGCGGTGGTGCTGGATCTCACTCTGCCCAAAATGGACGGCATGGACATTTTGCAACAGTGGCGCAAGCAGAACCAAGATGTGCCGGTGCTGATTTTGACGGCGCGCGACAGCTTGGAGCAACGGGTCAGCGGCTTGAAACAGGGGGCTGACGATTATCTGTGCAAGCCTTTTGCCCTGAGCGAAGTGGCGGCACGGCTGGAAGCGCTGATCCGCCGCCGTCACGGTAACCTCAACCCGATAATGACTCACGGCAATCTGAGCTTTGAGCCGGATAGTCGGATGGTTAAAATTGACGGACAGCCGATCAACCTGACTACGCGCGAATTTAAACTGCTGGCGCTTTTTCTGTCGAATAAAGACCGAGTGCTGCCACGTGCGTTAATCGAAGAAAAACTACACGGTTGGGATGACGAAATCAGCAGCAACGCGCTGGAAGTGCATATCCACAATCTACGCAAAAAACTGGGCAACCATTTTATCCGCACAGTACACGGTGTCGGCTACACTTTAGGTAATGTGGATGAAAATTAGCAGCCTACGGTTACGCCTGATTATTATCCTCTCTTTCGCTTCACTGCTACTGTGGAGCGTTGCTACCCTTATCGCTTGGCTGAAAGCCAAAGACGAAACCGACAAAGTGTTTGATACCCAACAAATTTTATTTGCTGAACGGCTTGCCTCCTCCAATTTACGCCAGATGCTGGTGCAGCAAAACAGTGCGCGAATCAATAAAAGTGTGAAATCACCCAAACATATCCGTAAAAAACTGTTGGATGATGAGGCATTAGCGTTTGCGATTTTCACCCGTGATGGCGAAAAACTGCTGTCCGACGGCGAGCATGGGGATGAAATCGCGTTCTCTCCGGCACGAGGTTTCTCCAAGCAAACAATTGACGATGATCTCTGGTGGATTTTCTGGCTGCCTGCGGGTAATAATGGCGAGGTGATGATCGCCGTTGCGCAAAAATTTGAGTATCGCAAAGAGGTGGTTTCCGACATTGTTTTTAGCCAACTCTGGGTTTGGTTGACAGGGCTACCCATCCTATTGGCGCTGATTATTTTTGTCGTTACTCGTGAACTGGCATCGGTGAAACGATTGCAACGCAAACTCAACCGACGCTCTCCCGAAGACAACAGCCCGATTACGGTGCCATCACTGCCGACAGAAATTCAGCCAATTGTGGACAGCTTAAACCATTTCTTTGACCGCACTTCGAATATGCTATTGCGTGAGCGCCGCTTCACTTCTGATGCCGCCCACGAACTGCGCAGTCCGCTGACCGCACTTCGGGTGCAAACCGAGATCGCACAGCTTGCCGGCAACGATGTGGCGATGCGTAATCAAGCCTTAAATAACCTAACCAGCGGCATCGACCGCGCCAGCCAATTAATCGAACAACTACTCACGCTTTCACGTTTGGATTCGGTGGTCGAGCTGGATAATTTGGAACCGATTCAGTGGCAAGATTTGATTGAATCGTTACTGGGGGAACGACATTTTTCTGCCGCTAAAAAGCAGATTAGCCTCGAATTTCAGCAATATGGACAACCGCCTTTGCAACAAGGTCAACCGTTGTTGGTCTCACTGATGTTACGCAACCTGATCGACAACGCAATTCATTACTGCCCTAATGGCAGCAAAGTGACGGTTTCACTCTATTCCGACCACCTGACGGTATCCGACAATGGCGAGGGCGTCAGCGAGGAAGTATTGTCTAAACTGGGACAACGTTTCTATCGCCCTGCTGGACAAAATGAAAAAGGCAGTGGCTTAGGGCTGTCGATTGTCACTCGAATTGCAGAATTACACCACTATTTAGTTAAATTTAGAAATATTATTCCAAAAGGATTTGAAAGCGAGATCCGATTCGAATAATCCAAAAGTGGTATTTGACATCGTTGTTAAAAATCTGTATTAATAAAATTGAAAAGTAGTAAATCCTTGCTCCAAACTTTAGTTTAAACCAATCATCTGGAGGGGTTATGCCTAAAAAATTACGTAAGAACTTGGGAACGCCGGAACGTATCATCCGAATCTTATTGGGAATTACTTTATGTATCCTGAGCGCAGTTAAAATTATCGGCCCGTGGGGATATATCGGAGTCTTGATCACTATCAGCGGCTTACTAAGTTATTGTTTAATTTATAAATGGCTAGGCATTTCTACTTGTGTCAACAATTGCGAAATTGATTTTGATGATGAACATACTTAATTAACATACCTGATTAACCTAACAGCAAGATCACAAAACCGCACTTTGAGTCAACACATTCAAAGTGCGGTTTTGCGTTTTTGTTTTTTTGGAGAACCGAGTTTTATAGCCGTTTCGCCACTTGCATGCCCAGCCACATACAGCCGACGAACAAAAAGGCTTGTGCTTGTAATGAGGTCAGTTGCACCAACGCCGGCGCCGGGCAAATCCCAACCATGCCCCAACCAATCCCGAACAGGATTGCGCCGATAATCAAACGCTTATCCAAACGATTATTTTTAGGCAGAGCCAACGGCTGCCCGCAAACGCTGCTGTGGCGTGTTTTGCTATACAGAAACAGCGGTACGGTTACAGATAACGCGCCAAGCATCACCCATAACAAATCTATTTGCCACTGTCCGAAAATATCCAAAAAACCTTGTACTACCATTGGGTTGGTCATTTGCGACAGCACCAGTCCCAAGCCAAAAATAAAACCACTGAGCAACGCTATCCCGAAAATCATTTAACCACCCCATACATGACGCAGAATTGTCACCGTTGCCATCGCTGTCAACATGAAAAGTGCGGTTGCCGTGATCGAACGTTTAGACAATCGAGCCATACCGCAAATGCCGTGTCCGCTGGTGCAACCGGAACCAAGCACCGTACCAAACCCCACCAAAAACGCCGCCAGCGCCAACCACCACCAAGCATAATTCTGTGGATTGAAATCGCCCAATTTCCAACCTAAAAGTGCGGTTGCGGCAAAGCCACTTAATAAAACGCCACCGACAAAGCCCCAACGCCAATACTCTGTGCGCACAAAATTTAAACGTGACACAATGCCGCTGACTCCGGCAATTCTGCCGATGCCCAGCCACAATACCGCCACCGCCAGTCCGATAACAATGCCGCCTAAATATGCATTCATCTTACTTTTCCTTTTGACAAAAGAATTGATACAGCAAACCCAACACGGCTTTCACCCGTTCGTCGGACACACGGTAGTAGTGGTAACGCCCCTCTTTACGCACGTCGACCAAACCTTCGTTACGCAGCACCGTCAATTGTTGAGACAACGTCGGTTGCAAAATACCCAGCTGTTGTTCCAACTCACCGACGGTATACTCTTGCTGGGTTAAAGCGCACAACAGCAGCAAACGATCTTGATTGGCCAGCGCCTGCAAAAAGGCCTTTGCCTGCTCGGCTGATTGTTTCAGCTCTATTAAATCCATACCCACCTCATACAATACGAATTAATATTATATAATAATATATTATATTTTTTTGATTATCTATTCATTTTTGCCGGCATAAAAAAAGCACGCCGCAGCGTGCTGATTGTGATGAGTGTATGATTAGCGCAAAAACGCCGGAATATTTTGCTCATACTGCGCAATTTTATCTTCGTGCTGCAACGTCAAACCGATGTTATCCAAACCCTCTAACAAGCAGTGGCGGCGGAATTCATCCAAATCAAAATGGTAGACTTTGCCCCCAACGGTCACGGTTTTTGCCACCAGATCCACATCAATCGGTTTGCCCTCGTTTGCCCACACCCATTGGAAAATCTCTTCCACTTCCTCTTCGCCTAAACGGATTGGCAGCATGTGGTTGTTGAGGCTGTTGTTATAGAAAATATCGGCAAAACTCGGGGCAATCATCACTTTAAAACCGTAATCTGCCAGTGCCCACGGCGCATGTTCACGCGACGAGCCACAGCCCAAATTTTTGCGCGCCAACAAAATGCTGGCGCCTTGATATTGCGGATAATTCAACACAAATTCCGGGTTCGGTTGCGTGCCGTCCACATCCAGATAACGCCATTCGTGAAACAGATGTTTGCCAAAGCCGACACGGGTGATCGCTTGCAAAAATTGTTTCGGAATAATTGCATCGGTATCCACGTTAGCGGCATCCAGTGGAACGACTAAACCTGAAAGTTGTTTAAAACCTGCCATAGTGAACTCCTTAATTTAACGAAACTTGGCGAATATCAACAAATTTACCGAACACTGCTGCAGCGGCAGCCATTGCCGGACTGACCAAATGGGTACGCCCGTTGCGCCCTTGACGACCTTCAAAGTTACGGTTGCTGGTGGAGGCACAGCGTTCCCATTCGCCTAAACGGTCATCGTTCATGCCCAAACACATTGAGCAGCCCGGATTACGCCATTCCGCCCCCGCTGCGATAAAGATTTTATCCAAGCCCTCTTGTTCTGCCTGCTCTTTGACTAAGCCTGAGCCCGGCACCACCAGCACCCGTTTGACGTTATCGGCTTTTTTACGCCCTTTCATCACCGCTGCTGCCGCACGCAGATCTTCGATACGGGAATTGGTGCAAGAGCCGATAAACACTTGATCGACTTCAACTTCAGTTAAATCGGTATTCGCTTCTAACCCAATATATTCCAACGCTTTTTCTGCCGAGCCACGCACCACCGGATCGTCCATTTCCGCCGGGTTAGGCACCCGTTGGTCGATGCCGATCACTTGTCCCGGATTGGTGCCCCACGTCACTTGCGGGGCAATGTCTTTGGCTTCCAGCACCACCACCGTATCAAATTCAGCACCGTCATCGGTGTTTAAGGTTTTCCAATATGCCACCGCATCATCCCAATCTTTGCCTTGTGGCGCATGTGGACGACCTTTTAAATAGGCAAAGGTGGTTTCGTCCGGTGCAACCAAACCGGCTTTTGCGCCCAGTTCAATCGCCATGTTGCACACGGTCATGCGCCCTTCCATCGATAAATCCCGAATCGCTTCACCGCAAAATTCAACCACATGCCCGGTACCGCCCGCCATTGTGGTTTTGCCGATGATTGCCAGCACGATGTCTTTGGCGGTAATACCCGTCCCGACTTTACCGCGCACTTCAATTTTCATACTTTTGGCACGGGCTTGTTTCAGCGTTTGGGTGGCTAACACATGCTCTACTTCAGATGTGCCGATGCCGAATGCCAATGCACCGAAAGCGCCGTGAGTGGCAGTGTGTGAATCGCCGCAAACGATCGTCATACCCGGCAAGGTCAGCCCCTGTTCTGGGCCCATCACATGCACGATCCCTTGCTCTTTGTTATTCATATCAAACAGCGAAATGCCGGTCGCTTTGCAGTTCTTATCCAACTCTAACACCTGAATTCGTGCCTGTCCTTGCAGTTTGTTGACATCACGCTCTTGGGTGGAAATGCTGTGATCCATGGTTCCGAAAGTCTTACCTATTTGCCGCACTGGACGGTTTGCTACCCGCAAGCCATCAAAAGCCTGCGGGCTGGTGACTTCGTGAATCAAATGGCGGTTGATGTACAGAATCGGGGTTTCGCCTTTCGCCTCGTGCACGACATGCGCATCGAACAGTTTTTCATATAATGTCTTTTTCATTGTGTCATCCGTAAATGTGTAAATTCGTTATTTTGCCGTGAAATTTAAATCTTAGCCGCAATTAAATCGCCCATCTGCGAAGTGGAAAGCGGCTGGCTGTTATCGGCTAAATCAGCCGTGCGATGCCCTTCCGCCAACACGGTTTTGACCGCACTTTCAATTGCCTGCGCTGCCGCTTCCAGATGAAAGCTGTGGCGCAACATCATCGCTGCGGATAAAATTTGTGCAATCGGGTTGGCAATATTTTTGCCGGCAATATCCGGTGCCGAACCGCCTGCGGGTTCGTATAAGCCAAAGCCTTGTTCGTTCAGACTGGCGGACGGCAACATCCCCATTGAGCCGGTGATCATCGCGCATTCGTCAGAAACGATATCACCAAAAATATTCGAGCACAGCAACACATCGAAGAACGACGGTTGTTTGATCAGTTGCATAGTCGCGTTGTCGATATAGATGTGATCCAACCGCACTTCAGGGTAATCTTTTGCCACTTCGTTCACCACTTCGCGCCACAACACCGAGCTGGTCAGCACATTGGCTTTGTCCACCGAGGTGACGTGTTTGCTGCGCTTAAGTGCGGTTTCAAACGCAATCCGCGCAATGCGCTCGATTTCATAGCGGTGATAGACTTCAGTGTCATAGGCTTTTTCCATTGCGCCTTCGCCTTCGCGCCCTTTCGGCTGACCGAAATAGATGCCGCCGGTTAATTCACGCACCACCACCATGTCAAAGCCGGTGGCGGCAATGTCGGCACGCAACGGGCAGAATTTTTCTAAGCCTTTATACAAGGTTGCCGGACGTAAATTGCAGAACAGAGAAAAGTGCTTTCTTAATGGTAATAACGCCCCACGCTCTGGTTGCTCTGCCGGGGGTAAACTTTCCCATTTGGGACCTCCGACCGAACCGAACAAAATTGCATCCGCCGCTTCACAGCCTTGCAACGTGACATCAGGCAACGCCTTGCCGTGATTATCAATTCCTGCCCCACCGATATCAAAATGGTTGTAGTTCAACTTAAACTGAAATTTTTGCTGCACCTTTTCCAGCACTTTGATCGCTTGCGCCATAATTTCAGGGCCGATG
This sequence comes from Testudinibacter sp. 'clade 2', assembly GCF_006227735.1. NCBI lineage: Bacteria > Pseudomonadati > Pseudomonadota > Gammaproteobacteria > Pasteurellales > Pasteurellaceae > Testudinibacter > Testudinibacter sp. 'clade 2'. The sequence goes on along the minus strand of NZ_VDHB01000073.1, from coordinate 2,103 downwards.
CCGTCGCCCGGTAAAACCGCTACGTTGTATGATTGCATGATATATTCTCTTTGTTAATTTAGCTGTAGGGGCGGATTGCATCCGCCCAATAAAAACCATTGATATTTTAGGGCGGATGCAATCCGCCCCTACATTTATACGGTACGTTTATACTGTTTGAATATGTTTCGCTTTTAAATCCGCCACTTTGTGCGCACGGTAAATTGCGTTAATGGCGTGGATTAAAGCAAGGGCTGAAGATTCTACAATGTCCGTCGCAAGACCGACACCGTGGAATTTACGTCCTTCATATTCAACCACAATATCCACTTGCCCTAACGCTTCTGCGCCTTCGCCTTTTGCCACAATATTGTAATGCGACATCTTAATCTCCAAACCCGTTAATGCCAAGATGGCATTATAGGTCGCATCCACCGGCCCATTACCACCGGTGGACACTGTGCTTAATTTCTCGCCATCCAACAATAATTGTACAAAAGAGGTCGCCGGGAAATCACTGGCTGTATGCGTGGAAACTTTATCTAAGGTCAAACGATCGCCGTCCCCCTGCTGCATATCAATAAACGCCAAGGCTTCCAAATCGTAGTCGAACACTTGCCCTTTTTTATCTGCCAATTTCAAGAAAGCATCGTACAAGTTATCCAAATCATAATCGCTCTCTGCATAGCCCATATCCGCCATATGCCCTTTCACTGCGGCACGCCCTGAACGCGCGGTCAGGTTCAATTTCTCTTTTTTCAAGCCGATCGATTCCGGTGACATAATTTCGTAAGTATTTTTATTTTTCAGCATGCCATCTTGGTGGATACCTGACGAATGCGAAAACGCATTTTTCCCGACAATCGCTTTATTCGGCTGAATCGGCATATTGCATAGCTGGCTGACCATTTGGCTGACCCGGTGAATCTCTTGGGTGTTAATTCGGGTATCCACCTTGAACATATCCTGCCGGGTTTTGATCGCCATCACCACCTCTTCCAGTGCGGTATTGCCGGCACGTTCGCCGATGCCGTTGACGGTACATTCAATCTGACGCGCCCCGTTCAACACTGCCGTCAACGAGTTAGCGGTCGCCATGCCCAAATCGTTGTGGCAATGCACCGAAACAATCGCCTTATCGATATTCGGCACTCGGTTCATCACTTGATGGATAATATTGCCATATTCAGTCGGCAGGCAGAAACCGACAGTATCGGGAATATTCACCGTGGTTGCGCCGGCATTAATCGCTGCTTCCACAATACGACAAATATTATCAATACCGGTACGCCCTGCATCTTCGCAGGAAAATTCTACGTCGTTGGTGTAATTTCTGGCACGTTTCACCGCTCTCACCGCACGCTCAACCACATCGTCAAAGGTGCTTTTCAGTTTGGCTTCCACATGCAAGGCGGAACTGGCGATAAAGGTATGAATACGAAAACGTTCTGCGTCTTTCAAGGCTTGGTACACCGCATCAATATCTTTGTCCACTGCCCGTGACAGCCCGCACACCACCGAGTTTTTGATATGCTGTCCGATGGTGCGCACCGATTCAAAATCGCCGGAAGACGAAACCGGGAAGCCTACTTCCATCACGTCCACCCCCAAACGCTCCAGCGCCAAGGCAATTTGCAATTTCTCTTTCACCGTTAAACTGGCACTCAATGCCTGTTCGCCATCACGCAAGGTGGTATCAAAAATAATCACATTATCATTCATCACATTTTCCTTATATTGATATTGCCCAAAGTGCGGTTTATAAATGCAAAAAACCCGCAACGTTGTGCGGGTTTAAAATCTTGTTAACTGTCATTTGCCAATCATCTGCCACAGTCAAGCCGCACAATTAATTTGTGAGCAAGAGGAGGAGAGAAAAAGTAGCAAACGGGAAATTCATCTTGATATCCAAAACAGTTCAAAGTATAGCGTGGGGTTATTCTTACTTGCCAACCGCACTTTGTCAATCATTCTGATGAAATTTTTCGCTACAAACAAGCCAGGTTAGTCTTTCAGGATAGTATAAAATACTTTTTATTAAAAAATTATCAGCATAAAACATCAAATTAATAAGTATTATTAGATTTAATCCGGTTGTAAGATTTTTTTAACAGAATACTGTAC
>NZ_VDHB01000072.1:0-22545 GCF_006227735.1 Testudinibacter sp. 'clade 2' | reverse complement strand
TTTTTGCCACCACCACATCGGATTGCAAAATCCGTCCGTCTGGGGCATTTTTCCATGTGCTCAACCCCATGTGTTTTTTGCTTTGGTCTGCATGGCTATAGACAATCTCGGCAGCGGTTTGCCCGGTGATGGCGTAGTGAAATTTGTTTTGCACATTGGCATAAAACTGGCGGGTAATTTCCGAATTTTTATCATAATCGTAAGAAATTTCGGCGAAAATATCGGTTAATTGTTTCCAAATCCGCTGTTCGCTAGCACGGATGGAGCGGACGGTTTCCAGCAATTCACGGAAATAATCTTTGCCAAAGGCGTTTTCACCTTGCCTTAGGCGTTCGATATCAATAGCGAAGCCTTTTTGGATATAGGCTTTTAAAATCTCGCTTGCCCAAATGCGGAATTTGGTGGCTTTTTGGGAATTGACACGGTAGCCGACGGAGATAATGGCATCAAGATTGTAATGCTCGATTTCTCTTGTTACCTGACGATTTCCTTCTTGGCGAACTATTCGGATTTTCCGAATAGTTGAGTGTTGAGCCAATTCACCGCTTTCAAAGATATTTTTCAGATGTTCATTGATGGTGGGAACACTCACACCAAATAACTGTGCAATGCTTTTTTGCGTCGCCCACAGGGTTTCGTCTTGCACCAATACTTCGGTGTGCTCGCCGTGGTCGTAAATCAAAAACTGGATTTCGTTCATTTTTCACCGCCTTTATGAAGACCGCCCAATTGACGGCTTTTCAACTCGCTATGCACTTCGTCCAGTAATGCGACATCTTCCGCTTCGGCTTGTGCTGCCTGCCATTGTTTACGGGCGTTATCAAATAGTTCGTATTGGGCGGTTGCCAGTGACTTCATTTGTTCACGATTGCGTGAGCCTTTGCCTGTCAGTATCTCAAAGCCGTTAAATGCGAGCAGCTGTTCTACGTTGTTACGCCAATAAGCAAGGGTTAAATCACGGCGGTTTTTTACCTGCAATTCGGCGGATTCCAAAAAGATGGTGCTCAAGCGGTTTAGGGTGTCGATTTCATCGGCATTGAGGTAGTTTTTGGCAATGATGATGTCGCCTTTACGAACCACTTTGCCCTTCCAGGCCTGCAAACCCATATTGGGTTGATTGGCATCGGCACGGCTGCATACCAGCTCTGCCGCTGTTTTGCCTGTGGCGGCATACAGCAATTTGTTTTGGGTTTCGGCAAAAAACATCTCGGTGGCTTTGTCGCTAGGGTCGTAATCCGACGACAATCTGAACAAATCACGGATTTTTTGATAAAACCGCATTTCGCTGGCTCGGATATCACGAATCTGCTCAAGCAGTTCGTCAAAGTAATCCGGTCTGCCGTTTGGATTTTTCAGGCGTTCGCTGTCAATCAAAAAGCCTTTTTGCAGATAGCTTCGCAAATGTTGATTTGCCCAACGGCGGAACTGCACCCCTCTGGGGCTACGCACACGGAATCCGACCGCTAAAATCATCTCCAGCGCATAGTGCTTTACCTTGTACTGCTTACCATCGGCGGCAGTTATTAAATAATCCTTAATAACTGAAAATTCATCTAACTCTTTGTCTTCTAATATATTTTTGATATGAATCGCAATATTCGGCACTGAGGTGTCAAAAAGTTCGGCAAGCCGTGCTTGGCTTAGCCAAATAGTGTCGCCCTGCACAAACAGGGCAACGTTGCTTTTGCCGTCATCGGTGTTGTAGATGATGAGGTTGCCTGGTTGAATATGGTTCACTGCTGCCCTCGTTTTGCTGTTTGTTCCAGTGTTTTCAAGTTATCCAAATAATCCCGTTCCACTTGGCTGAGTGTTTTGGCTTGGTATTTTTGATACTCGGTTTTGACTTTGCTTTCCATCTGCTTATGGGAAATTTTGCCATTATCGACGAGCAGGGTTTCGCCGGTGGCGGTGAGAATGGTATCCACATGGGTAATCCAGTCTTGCATGGTCATCACGATTTCCCGCCCGGCTTGGCGTTCGGCAAAATCCAGATAGCCTGAAACCAATTGATTCAGTCCTTTTAGCTCTTTTTCAGAGAGATAGTTTTTGGCGGTGGTGGCTTCTTTTAGGGTGGGCAATTCGCCTTTAAAGGTGGTTAGCCCCATAAAATCCCGTTCGCTGTCCACTCGCTGGTAAATCACTTCGGCAGCGGTGTGCTGATGAACGGCGTAGTGCATTTTGTTTTGTATGGTGGCAAAAAACTGCTTGGCGGCATGGCTGTTGCCATCATAATCTTGGCTGGTGGCGAATAAGTCTAATATTTGACGGTAAAACACTTTTTCGCTGGAGCGAATGTCCCGAATCCGCTCCAGCAATTCTTTGAAATAACCGCCACCGCCCAATTCTTTCAGACGGCTGTCATCCATGGCAAAGCCTTTGACCAAATATTCTTTTAACACATTGCTGGCATAGTGGCGAAACTGTACACCACGCACCGACCGCACTCGGTAGCCGATGGCTAAAATCATATCGAGGTTATAGTAAGCAACTTGTTTTTGCTGAACTTTATCCGCCATTGCACCGTGGATACTGGTTGTCAACTGATAGTTGACAACCACTTTTTCAGATAACTCGCCATCGGTAAAAATCGCTTTGATATGCTTGCTGATGTTTTGCTTGCTGGTTTGGAACAGCTCGGCAAGCTCCAGCTGGTTGAGCCACACGGTGCCGTCTTGCAAATGCAGTGAAATGGCGGCATTGCCGTCTTCGGTGTTGTAGATGATGATGTTGCTATTCATAGCCCAATTCCTTCAGGTAGCCTGCCATTTCGGTTTCCAATGCTTTCAGACGGCCTTGTAATGCCAAACGTTCGGCACGCACTGCAGCAAGGTCAATCTCGGCTTCAGCTTCAAAGGTATCCACATAGCGGGGGATATTCAGGTTGTAGCCGTTGTCGATGATTTCCTGCAAATCAGCAAGGTGGGCGTATTTGTCGATGCTTTGGCGGTTTTGGTAGGCGGTGGCGATGTTGCTGATGTGTTCGCTGATCAGCATATTTTGGTTTTTGCCCGCCTGAAAATCTCGTGAAGCGTCGATAAACAGCACGCTGCTATCGTTTTTTTGTTTTTTAAACAGCAAAATAGCCGCCGGAATGCCGGTGCCGTAAAACAGTTTTTCAGGCAGCCCAATCACCGCATCGAGCAGGTTTTCGTCAATCAGTTTTTGGCGAATTTTGCCTTCACTCGCCCCTCGAAACAGTACGCCGTGCGGTACGACCACGCCCATTCTGCCGCCTGTTTTGCCATTTCCCACAGGCTTGAGCGTTTCAATCATGTGCAGGATAAAGGCGTAATCGCCTTTGGTTTTGGGCGGTATGCCACGGCGGAAACGGGCGTAGCGGTCGTGTTCGGCTTCGTCATGCCCCCATTTGTCGAGCGAAAACGGCGGATTGGCGGTAACGATGTCAAAGTGGAGCAGCCCGCCATTGCCATCCAGCAGTTTGGGGTTACGGATGGTGTCGCCCCATTCGATTTTGTGGTTGTCTTCGCCGTGCAAAAACATATTCATCTTTGCCAATGACCAGGTTGAGCCGATGGCTTCTTGCCCGTACAGGGCGTAGTGTTTGCTACCGTGGTTTTGCAGCACTTTTTGACCGCACTTCATCAGCAGGCTGCCTGAACCGCAAGCCGGATCGCAAATGCTGTCGCCTACTTGCGGATCGAGCAGCACGGCCAGCAATTCGGACACTTCCGGCGGGGTATAGAATTCGCCGGTTTTTTGTCCGCCACTGGCGGCGAAGTTTTTAATCAGGTATTCATAAGCATTGCCAATCACGTCAAGGCCGCCGATACGGCTGGGCTTGAGATTGAGCTCAGGTCTGGCGAAGTCTTCAAGCAACATACGCAACACGGTGTTTTTTTGTTTTTCTTCGCCCAGCTTGTCGGTGTTGAATGAGATGTCTTGGAATACGCTGTTGTTGCCGTCTTTGAGCTTGCTGCCGTTGGCTTCTTCGATGGCGTGCAAGGCTTGGTCGATGCGTTCGCCGTTGCCCGCTTCAAACCGGCTGTCGTACAGGGTGTAAAAATTGGCGGATTTGGGCAACACAAAGCGTTCGTTTTTCATCAGCTCTTCGATGAGTTCAGGTTCGTCGCCGTATTGCTGTTGGTAATCTTCATAATGGTCTTGCCACACATCGGAGATGTATTTCAAAAACAGCATGGTGAGAATGAAGTCTTTATAGGTATCAGCACTGATCGTGCCACGAAAAGTATCGCAGGCCGCCCACAGGGCTTTGTTGATTTGCTCTTGCTGGATAGGGGTATTCATGCGGCGTGTTCCTTGATTAATTTTTGATAAATGGCTTGGGATTGTTGCTGGCGGTTGTGTTGTAACTTTTGCAGCAAGCAATATTCTTGTTCCGCCAGGCGCTCTAGGGCAACGATGTTTTGCTGGGTGGACAAATCGGGAATCGGCAGTTTTAATTCGCCAATCTGACCGATATTGAGCATGGGGATATTGCTGCCACGGCTGTCGTGTTGCAGGCGGTGTTGAATCGCTGGCTGATTAAGCAGCCAACACAGATATTCAGGCAAAAGGTGTTCGCCTGCATTAATGATAAAAAACTGGCTGCTGGCGACAATCGGTAGGCAATCGCCGTCTTGTGTTTGCAAGCAGCTTGCCCGCACATATTCCCCGCGCGAAGGCAAAAGTACACTGCCTGCCCTGGCATAAGATTTGCCCTGCCAGTGGATTTTTGGCAAGGCATCAATGGCCATGCGGCTGCTGGCTTGGCTTTGCCAATGGCTGCGTGCGTCTTTGATTTGCACAAGATGGGCATTGCCATCAGCGGCTTCCTCCACCTTGCCACGAAAGGTGAAGCCGGTGTGGATTTGGGCGAAGTCGCTGAGTAAATATAGTTGAGCCATCGTCGGTGTATTTTCTCTGTATATGAATTACAGAAAAATAATAAACCGACAAGAGTAGCAAGGCAAGTGTTTTGCTGTTTTTCACCTACTGTATTATTTAGACATGCCGATTCCACGGCATCATCGCTTATACCTCACCCAAAGCTGGCAGCGCTACCAGCTACCGTCGCCGACGTTCAGCTCGAATGTCTTGCCTCAATAGCGATTCTCAAACACCCGATATGCCAGCCGCCCTTGTGCGGCCAGCGTAAATTCAAATTCATCTATAGTCGAAGAAATTAGTTTCTGCTACGGCGTTGGCTCGCCTTGCCGTACTATCTGTACTGTCTGCAGCTCGCCGCCTTGTATCAGAATCTAATTTCTCCGACTATATCGGTAACGGCGAAGTATTTGCAAAGGCTTTGTTGAATGAATGATGATTGATGCCGTCTGAAACCGCACTTCACTTTTTCAAGCAAGTAAAAGTTTCAGACGGCATGCCATTTTGACGACTCAAAAACTTACTTCAAATTCTCACCAAAAAACTCCACCAACTTGGCAAAAGGAATCTTATCGGCATTGTCGTACATATCGGTGTGATTCGCCCCTGCTACCCAATAAAGCTCTTTCGGCTCGCTGGCGAGCTTGTAGGCTTCTTCGCTGAAATTACGCGACATGGATACGTCGCCGGTGATGAACAGCATCGGGCGTTTGATGGTTTCCATGCCGTTGAACGGATAGAAATTCAGCAATTTGGGGTTGTGGCTCAACAGCGGCATGGTGGTGGTTTTGGGGTCGGCACCTTTGGGCGTGTATTCACCGCGAGCGGTGCGGTAGAAGCCGTAAAACTCACGTTGCATCGGGTTGGTGTCGGCGGTCAGTTCGGTGGTCGTGCCGCCTGTGTAGGCTGGTTTGCCGCCGGCAAATTCCACTTCACGTTGTGCCACGCCTGCTTTGACAGCCGCTTCGTCAATCATCATCGTGCGTGAAGCCGTGCCCATTTCCACCATGGCCGAAGTCGCCAAGGCTTTGATGCGCGGGTCGATTTTCATTGCGCTGATGGAATAGCCGCCGCTGGCACAAATGCCGAGTACGCCGATTTTATTTTTGTCAATTTCAGGTCGGCTGCCCAAATAATCCACCGCCGAGCTAAACGCATCTTCAAACATCGTCGGCTCAACCGCTTGGCGGGGTGTGCCGCCGCTTTCGCCCCAAAACGGCATATCAATCGCCAGCGTGGCAAAGCCATGTTCAGCCAGCACTTGGGCATACAGCATGGAAGCCTGTTCTTTTACCGCCCCCATCGGGTGTCCGATGATAATGGCTTGCAATTTTTCGCCTTGTTTATAATTTTTCGGCAGCACCAAATTGCCGACAATCTCAATGCCGTAGGGGTTGTTGAACTTGACTTTTTGAATGTTCACATTGTGGCTTTGATACCAGTTGGCATAGCCTGTGGGGTAAGCGATACCTGTGTTTTGCGGGGTTGCCATGGCAGTTGCTCCTAATAATGATGTGCTTAAAATCAAAGCGGTGGTGAGTTTTTTGAATGTGGTGTTGCGTTTCATAACGGCCTCGTTGTGAGTTGATTATTTTGTTTTTTCCAACCGCACTTTGGTTTTGCCATTCCCCAAAATCGCGGAGAAATCGCCGTCAAATTTGCCCAAATGCACCAAGCCGCGGGCTTTACCGTGTGGCTTGTAGAAAATCGCCACATTGCCCCACGGCGCGTAATAATTGATGTCGCCCACGGCTGCCGCCACGCCGTCAGGCTCTCGGCTGGTGTTCAATTTGCGTGGCAGATAGCTGATTTTTTCTTCGCCGGCATAATCGCTAAGCTCTAATTCCAGCGGCAACATTTGGTAAAAATCCTTCGCTGCCGTGCCGTTTGACAGGGTAGCGGTGAGGGTTTTGCCGTTGGCGATTAGGTTAATTTTCATCGGCTGCTCCTGTGCGATGGCGGTGGTGACTAAAAACAGGCTTAAAAGTGCGGTTATTTTTCGCATGATTTTTTTCTCTTACGGAACACACTTGTTGTGCTACCAAGGCTGGGTAGTCGGGCCAAGTGTGAACTCGCTGATATTGGTGTCGTCTGGCTGGCTTAAGGCGAATGCCACTACGCTTGCCACACGCTCAGCGGGGATTTCGTAGGTGTCGTAAAGCGCTCGGTAGCCTTCCGACGTGCCTGTATCGGTAATGCCTGCCACCAATTCCGATTGCACGGCGGCGGGGTAGATGGTGGCGGTGCGGATGTTGGTGCCGGCTTGGGCTGATTCCATACGCAAGGCTTCCATCATGGCTTTGACCGCCCATTTGGTGCCGCAATACACGCCTGCACCGGGGTACACTTTCAAACCTGCCACAGACGAGACGCTGATGATATGCCCTGATTTTTGTGCTTCAAAGGTCGGCAACACGGCGGCAATGCCGTTTAACACGCCTTTGATGTTCACATCCACCATCGCATTCCAGTTGGCGGTTTCCAAAGCGGAAAACGGCGAGCTGGGCATTAAGCCTGCGTTTAAGAAAATCGCATCCACTTTACCGAAGGTTGATTTTGCCAATTCCACTAAAGCGGCGTTATCTTCGGCGTTCACGACGTCGGTCACACGGTAAACTGCTTCGCCGCCACGGGCTTTGATGGCGTCGCTAATCGCTTGCAATTTGGCTTCACGCCGTGCGCCCAGCACCAGTTTCGCCCCTTGCTCGGCAAGGATGTAGGCGGTGGCTTCACCGATACCGCTGGATGCGCCGGTGATAATCACGACTTTGTTTTGAATGTTGTTCATGGTTTACTCCTGTTATGAATATGGGAAATAGGGTTGAATATTAAGCGGTTAAGCGTTTAATCAAGGCTTGTTGGTATTCTGCCAACTTGCTACTGCCGGCGTTTTCAAACACCAGCGGCGGTAAATAGGTCATGCCGCAATGCAGGGCGGTGGCTTTCATCGGCAGGAATACATCGGCGAGCGGCACGCCGATACGGCCGTTCGCCCCATAAGTGGAGCTGCCGCCTGCTGCGGTGGATACCACCAGCATTTCTTTGCCTTTCCAACGGTCGGGGCCGACGCTGCCCCACACGTCGTTGAGCCACGCTTTCATCATCGGCGTGATGTTGAACCAATGGGTTGGGAACACAAACACAATGCGGTCATGCTCATTCATCAAGCGGGTTTCCGCCGCCACGTCAATCGCCCCGACATCGTTGCCGTAAATCAAATCCAAATGCCGCACGGTGATGCCTGCAACGCTTTGTGCGGCTTCATACAAGCCTTTGGTCAGGGTGGAACGTTCAAAATAAGGGTGCGACACCAACACCAAGGTGCGGATATTGCGATTATTGTTCGGCATAGTGTCTCCTGTTGAAGCGGTTTGGGCGTTGCCGTTGTTTTGGGCATGACAGGCGGATACCGCACCTAAGGCGGCGACACCCACCACACCCATGGCGGTTTTGATGACTTCTCGTCGGCTGTAAGTCATGCTTCGCTCCTTTTTCAATCAGTCTTTTAATGGCTTGAATAGATTTTCAGACGGCATAACAATATGCTGTCTGAAAGCGGCTCACATTTACTTCAAATTCGCCTTAAAAAACTGTTCAAACTTGTCAAACGGAATTTTGCCCGATTGATAGTCGTACAAATCGACATGGGTGGCGTTTGGCACGATATACAGCTCTTTATTGCCGCCTGTGAGTTTTTTGAAGGCATCTTCACTAAAGTAGCGTGAATGAGCTTTTTCACCATGCACCACCAATACTGGATTTTGAATTTCGCCGGCACGCTGTAGCAGTGGCATATTAATGAACGACAGTGGCGTCGTTGCTGTCCATGCAGCGTTGGAATTAACGGCACGTGGATGGAAACCGCGCGGGGTTTTGTAAAACGCCCAATATTCCTGCACAAACCATGGTTCTTCACCGCTTAATTTTTCGGGTAGATTGTTGCTGCTGGGGGCGAATCCGCCCGCCTTGAAATCGGCACTACGCTGGGCGTTCAAGCCTTGCAACATCGCATAACGTGCCGCTTGGTCCACGCTGTTGTTATAGCCGTTTGCCATAACCTGCGACATATCATACATGGTGCTGGTGGCAGTGGCTTTGATGCGGGTGTCCATGCTGGCGACGTTCAACGCCATACCGCCCCAAACGCAAATGCCCAACACGCCGATACGCTCGGCATCAATAAAATCCTGATTGCTCAAAAAATCCACCGCCGCACTGAAATCTTCGGTGTTGATATCGGGGCTTGCCACATTGCGCGGCTCACCGCCACTTTCCCCTGTAAACGACGGGTCAAATGCCAGAGTGGCAAAACCACGCTTAGCAAGCTCTTGGGCATACAAGCCTGATGACTGTTCTTTTACCGCTCCAAATGCACCTGCCACCGCAACCGCAGGCAGTTTTTTGCCCGTACGGTTTTTTGGCAAATACAAATCCGCCACCAAAGTAATGCCGTAGCGGTTTTTAAACTGCACTTTTTGCTGCGTTACCTGGTCTGATTGCGGAAAAATCTTGTCCCACTGTGTGCCGACGGTTTGCATGGCGTTGTCCTTAAGATTGCTGTGAATGGAAACTTGCGCCAAGGCAGAAGCCGACGCGAATGTTAAACCGACACTCATGGCGGTGATGGTCAGCAGTTGTTTCATAGATTTGGTCATGGATTGCCTCTTTGATTAATAGGTTTATGCCTGATGCTTGGCTTGATGTGCGACCCGTTTTTTCACCGGCTCGCCCCTTGTGTTGCGTTAGAAGTATTATAGGAAAGACAGATTGTTATGAATATTACTTTGTTTCTATGCTAAGCTATGCCCCAAAAGCATAACTTGGAGCAAAAAAATGGACATCAAACCGCTACGCTATTTTCTCGCCCTTGCCAAAACCGGCTCGATTTCGGCGGCGGCAGAGTATCTGCATCTGACCCAGCCCACGCTTTCCCGCCAGCTTGCCGATTTGGAATACAAACTGGATACGCAATTGTTCGTGCGCGGCAGCCGCCGCATTACCCTGACCGAAGACGGCGAAAAGCTGCGCCACCGTGCCGAAGAGATTTTGGCGTTGGTAGCCAAAACCGAGCAGGAATTCAAGCCCTCCAGCGAGGCGGTGAGCGGTGAGATTTACATCGGCTGCGGCGAAACGGTGGTGATGCGGCATTTGATTTACTTGCTGCACCAATTCCAGCAGGATTACCCGCAGGTGAAAGTGCACATCATCAGCGCCGACGCTAACGATACCCTGGAAAAACTCAACCAAGGTTTGCTTGATTTCGGCGTATTGCTGACGGAGGAGACGTATTTGCATGCGTATGAACACCTTGAGCTGCCTGAAAAAGACAGTTGGGGTGCACTGATGCGAAAAGACCACCCGCTCGCCGCCCAAGCAAGCATCTCGCCCGAAGATTTACGCAGCATTCCCTTGATTTCGTCACGCCAAGCAGGGGTGGGCGATTTTCTCGGACGTTGGCTGAAATACGATTATGAAGAGCTGAACGTGGTCGCCACCTACAACCTGATTTTCAATGCCACATTGATGGTACAACAAGGCATCGGCATCGCGTTGGGCTTGGACAAGCTCGCCCATACCGGCGAAGACAGCCAACTCACCTTCCGCCCGTTTTCGCCGCCGTTAGAAGTGAAAAGCCACATTGTGTGGAAAAAATACCGCTCACTGTCAAAAGCCGCAGCGCTTTTTTTGAATCGGGTGAAGGCTGTGCTGCGGTAGGGAAAGGCCGTCTGAAACCGCACTTTGATGTGTGAAGTTTCAGACGGCCTGTTGCTGATAATCGCCTTGTTACTGCCCGTCGCGCAACAAGGCGGCGTTTCGCCGTCAAGTAAAATTCTGCATCAACGCCGCCATAATCCCACAGGCATAGCGGCAACCGGCTGGTCGGTCGAGCTTTCCATACGCTTTTGTCACGTGACATTCGGCATCATACGGCCATTCCACCGCTACGCCAAATGAAATTTATACTTTTATCTTTTTCCATTTTATGGAAAAACTTTAGTTATAGTTGAAACTTTTTTAAATACCTGCCAAACTTTCACTTATAAAAAAGAGGTGATGTTATGCAACAAGATTTGGTTTACCGCAAACGGTATTTAGACAAAGTCCGCCCGTTTATCGGCAAAAAGCTGATTAAAGTCTTCACCGGGCAGCGACGGGTCGGTAAAAGCTACCTGTTGTTTCAGATTATGCAGGAGCTTAAAACGCTTGATGAAAGCGTGCAGATTATCTATATCAATAAAGAAGACCTTGTGTTCTCTCACATCAAAACCGCCGAAGAGCTGAACGCATACGTTCAAAGCGAAAAAAAGCGCGGTCAAAACAATGCGGTTTTTATTGATGAAATCCAAGAGATTGACGGTTTTGAGCAAGCCTTGCGTTCGCTGCTGCTCGACGATGAGCTGGATTTATACTGCACGGGCAGCAATGCCCACTTGCTTTCCCGTGATATTGCCGGGGCGCTGAGCGGGCGGGCGGTGGAAATCCATGTACACGCTTTGTCTTATTTCGAGTTTTTGCAATTTATGCAATTGGAAGACGGCGATAAAGCCCTGTCGCTGTTTTTGAAATACGGCGGTTTGCCTTATTTGAAAGACCTGCCGTTGCAGGACAATATCGTATTTGAATATCTGCGCAACATTTATTCCACCATCGCCATCCGCGATATCGCCAACCGCTATGCCTTGCGCAATACGCAATTTTTAGAACAGCTTACCCAGTTTTTGGCCAGCAATATCGGTAGTTTGTTTTCGGCCAAAAAAATCAGCAATTTTCTCAAATCACAGCGGATTTCAACCTCTGTCGCACAGGTGCAAAACTATGCCCAATACCTTGCCAATGCCTTTGTTATTCACAAAGTGCCACGCTATGACATTGAAGGTAAACGCATTTTTGAAATCGGCGAAAAATATTATTTTGAAGATCTCGGTATCCGAAATGCCTTAATCGGCTATCGTGCGCAAGATCGTGGCAAGCTGTTGGAAAATGCGATTTTCAACCACCTGCAAATCGCCGGCTACGATGTCAAAATCGGCGGTTTGAATAGCCAAGAAATCGATTTCGTCGCCGAAAAAAACGGCGAACGGATTTATGTTCAAGCCGCACTCTCCATCAACGAAGAAAAAACGCTTGAGCGGGAATTCGGCAACTTACTCAAAATCCAAGATAACTATCCGAAATTTGTGGTGACGATGGATGATTTTGAAGGCAATAGTTATGACGGCGTGGTTTGCTTGAGTTTGAGGGCTTTTTTGGGGTGGTTGTTTGACGAGAACGCAATGATAAATGCAAGCTGAATATTGATGCACCAAAGCAAAATACGCAAAAACAGAAACATATTTGCCAAATTTGGAAAGATGAACGACGGAAATAAAGATGCCGTCTGAAAGCCTATTTCAACTTTCAGACGGCATCATGCATCTATAGAGTCGTTTCAATTTAGATTGAGACAAGGCAGCAAGGCGCAACAACGTTGTATCAATCTAAATTGGAACGACCATAAAACCCCGACACACTTCCCCAACCAAGCTCCTCAACCAGCGGTGGGCGGGGTCGTTGTGGGTGCGGTCATGCCAAGCGATGTATTTGGTGAAGCCTTGCACGGGCATGGGCGTGGGGAAATGTTTGATGTTGGGCAAAAGTGCGGTTAAGCGTGATGGCACGGTGGCGATCATGTCGCTGTGTTGCAGCAGTTGCGGCAACAGCAAAAAGTTATTCAGCGAAACTTTTACATTGCGCTTCAGTCCCTGTTTTGCCAACGCCATATCGCTCACCCCCGAAAATCCGCCGCCGACGGGCGAAGCGAGAATGTGTTGGGCTTGGCAATAGTCGGCGAGAGTCAGTTCGGCATTCGCCGCCAAGCGGTGGTCGGCACGCATGGCGCACAAATAATGCTCGTCATACAAGGGTTTAAGGTGCAGATAATCCGCCCCTTCACTTGGCACAAGCAGGGCAAAATCCAGTTTGCCTTGGGAGAGCTGCTGCGGCAAATCGGGCGTTAGTGGCAACAAGGCGACTTTGATATTGGGCGCAAGCAGGGCGAGTTTTGCCACGAAATGCACCATCACCGCGCTCATAGAATAATCGGTGGCAGCAACACGCAGGGTCATTTTGGCGGTGGCGGGCTCAAATTCGGCAGGCTGCAATATGCCGTCAATATGGGCGAGCGTGGTTTTAATCGGCTCGGCAAGCGACAAGGCACGCTCGGTCGGCACAATGCCCCGCTGCGCCCGCACAAACAAGGGGTCGCCCAAGCCTTCGCGCAGGCGGGCAAGCATACCGCTCATTGCCGATTGGGTCAGGTTGAGCCGCTCGGCGGCACGGCTGACATTGCGTTCGTCCATCAACACATCAAAAGCTTTGAGCAGATTTAAATCAAATTGGTGTAGGGCTTTCATTGGCTTCTCATATCGTAAAAATCAATATCAGCTATCATAAATTATCATTAGTATAAATAATAGAAGTTTTTTATACTACGCACATTCAAACACGGCATTCAATCGGATGAGTGCGAATATTTACTTTAACAAATTGATTAACAAGGAAAACAATGAATATTTTATTATTGGACGGCGGCAAATCCTTCGGGCATTCCGCAGGCAGACTCAACCACACCCTGCACCAAACCGCCAAAGACACATTGAGCAAGTTGGGACACCACGTTCAAGAAACGGTGATTGACGACGGCTACGACATCGCCGCCGAAGTTGCCAAATTTGAAACAATGGATGCCGTGGTCTGGCAAATGCCGGGCTGGTGGATGGGCGAGCCGTGGACGGTGAAAAAATACATTGACGAAATTTTCACCGCAGGCTACGGCAAACTTTACCAATCAGACGGTCGCCACCGCACTTCGCCTACCGAAGGCTACGGCAGCGACGGCTTGTTGCAAGGCAAAAAGCATATGCTTTCATTAACATGGAACGCCCCGATTGAAGCCTTTGACCGCCCGAACGATTTTTTTGAAGGCAGGGGCGTGGACGGCGTGTATCTGCACTTTCACAAAGCCAACGAATTCTTAGGTATGAGCCGCTTGCCGACTTTTATCTGTAACGACGTGATTAAAAATCCGCAAGTGGAACGCTTTATCGCCGATTACGCCGCACATTTGGAACAGGTGTTTGGCGAGGCTAAATAGCGAGATTTAGGAAAGGCCGTCTGAAACCGCACTTTGCTTGCGCTGTGTTTCAAACGGCCTTTTATAATCAGTTAAAATAACAAGCGGGCTGCCCGGTGGAAACCGTGCGCTATTACGAGCGCGAAGGGCTGCTGCCCGAAGCCCGGCGCAATCCGTTCAACAACTACCGCGAATACGGCGCGGTGCATCTGGAACGGCTGGTGTTTATCCGCAGCTGCCGCGCCTTGGAAATGACCCGGCAGGAAATCCGCAAATTGTTGCAGGCACGCGCCGAACCCGATGCCAGCTGCGCCTCCATCAACGATTTAATCGACCAACACCTCGCCCACGTTTCCGCTCGGCTGGCGGAATTGCAGGCGCTGCAACAGCAGTTGCACGATTTGCGCAGCCAATGCCGCGCCGTGCACGCCACGCGGGATTGAGGCATCTTGCAGGATTTGGCGCAGAATGATGATTTATTGGCGCTGAAACCGTATTTTGCTTGAGTGAAAGTTTCAGACGGCCTATCTTGGTTTATAAACTTCTCAAATAATCCACATAATCTTGTGCACCGCGTTCCAAATCAGCCAACTCTTCTGCGGTCGAGGCTCTGTCGATGGTGGAATCCAAACCGTAGAAAACGAAAGGCGATTGGTAATCGGCTTTGATGTAATCGGCGGACAATTGGAACGGCAGCAGCACTTCCTCCATGCTGTTGCCGCCTTGTTCGGTTTTCACATAGCTCTCCTCGCCGGCACCCGCGCTGACGGCCAATGCCAGTTTGCGACCGACAAAGGCATTGCCTTTTGAGCCGTATGCCCAGCCGTAAGTCAGCACTTGGTCTTGCCATGCTTTCAACAACGGCGGTGAGCTGAACCAATAAATCGGAAACTGAAACACGACATTTTGGTGCCGCTCTATCAATTTTTGTTCCGCCGCCACATTGATGTTGCCGTCAGGATAAATTTCGTTCAGATAATGTACCGTAAATTCTTCCGGGTATTTTTTGATTTCGTCCGCCAGGCGTTGATTGACCAACGATTTTGATAAATCCGGATGGGCGATAATCACCAATGTTTTTGCCATTTTACTGTCCTTATTTTTGCTTAATGCATTCAGTTCGGGCAGTATATAATGGGCAAATCAGCCAAAACAAGAACGTACGCGCAGGTACGCCAGTTACCCCGAGGTAAGTATGCACGACAACACACCCATCGATTTAAACCGCTTTGACCCGACCCAAGCAGGCTTCGGCTACACCTTGTCATTGATTGACAGCAAATACACCATGATGGTGTTGTATCTGCTGTATTACTATCCGCCGACCATTCGTTTCAACGCCTTGCAACGCATGATGGGCGACATCCCGCACAAAACCCTCTCTGCCACCTTGAAGAAAATGGAACAAGACGGCCTAGTTATCCGCACCGAATACCCACAAATCCCACCCAAAGTGGAATATTCCCTTTCCGAAAAAGGCTTGAGCCTAATCCCTGTCGTGGACGCAGTCTGTTTGTGGGGAGAAAAATGGCAGTAGGTTGGCGGATTTTTAGGGATTTTTGACTGTTTGTTATAAAGAGGCCGTCTGAAACTTCACTTTGTTTAAAAAGTCGTTTCAGACGGCCTTTATTATTCCAATTTACAAATCAACCGTTTCCACCAAACTCACATGCAAACGCACGTCGATATTGCCACGGGTGGCGTTGGAATACGGGCAGACTTCATGTCCTTTTTTAACCAGGGCGATGGCGGTTTCTTTGTCCAAGCCGCGCACTTCCACGTCCAAATCGATATCCAGAGCAAAGCCGCCTTCGGCCGTTTGGCCGATGCCGACCGCGCACGAGGTTTTGGTGTGCACGCCGTCGAGTTTCTGCTGCAAAGCGACGTGTTGCAGCGCGCTGTCAAAACAGGCGGCGTAGCCCATGGCGAACAGTTGCTCGGGGTTTGCGCCTGTTTTGTCGGTGTCGGTGAAGCTGACCAAATCAAAGCCCAACGAGCCGTCGTCCAATGCAGTGTG
Source organism: Testudinibacter sp. 'clade 2' (assembly GCF_006227735.1). NCBI lineage: Bacteria > Pseudomonadati > Pseudomonadota > Gammaproteobacteria > Pasteurellales > Pasteurellaceae > Testudinibacter > Testudinibacter sp. 'clade 2'. The sequence continues at coordinate 6,571 of NZ_VDHB01000072.1, read as the reverse complement.
TCCGGAGCGTCCGCCGACGGCGGTGGCACGGGTTTTGTAGAAGATTTTCATACGGGTTTCCTTTATTGAGGTAAATAATATATCGTATGCGATTTAATCTAGTGCGTATTTTACCTTTGGCATTTTCCCTGTCAATCGGTTTTACAAAAAATATCGTATACGATATAGTATGAAGCGATTAAACCAACAAGAGACCACAACATGAACCAACACCACCCCGAATTCAGCGCCGACAATCTGCCGCCCTTGGCGGATTTTCTCTGTTTTGCCACCTATGGGGCGAATTTGGCGTTTAACCGCGCCTACAAGCCCTATCTGGCCGAACTGGGCTTGACCTACACCCAGTGGATTACGCTGTTGGCCTTGGCGGAAGAGGACGGCTTGACGGTGAACCAGTTGGGCAAAAAGCTATTTTTGGCCTCCAACACGCTCACGCCGCTGCTCAAAGGCTTGGAAAAGCAAGGCTTGCTCACGCGCACACGTTCGCAAAGCGACGAGCGGCAAGTGCAAATTCATCTAACCGAACAAGGGCGTGCGCTGCGTGATGCCAGCAGCCGCTGCTTTGCGGTGTTTGACAGCATGGGGCTGACGATGGATGAAGCGGTGGCGCTGCAAAAAGCGGTGGCGAAGTTGCGGGATAATCTGCTTGCGGGAGTAGAGAAGAAGGAATGAAAAAATGCCGTCTGAAACTTGACACAAGCAAAGTGCGGTTTCAGACGGCCTGTGCGGATATTCATTTAACCCGGTTTCATTTCATTAAGGGGAGTAGATGGCAACATCAAGACGGCATTTTATTACGCTTGGCGCGGCAGGGGCGGTGTTGGCTGCTGGTGGCTGGGCGGTGTGGGCAAACGCTGATAAATCCGCTTCATCTTCCCAATCCGAAAAACACCATGTAAATAAGGAGCATACTTTGGATACGATTATTATTGGTGCAGGCGCGGCTGGCTTGGCGGCGGCAAAACGGTTGCAACAGGCGGGGCGTTCGGTATTGATATTGGAAGCCAGAGACCGCATTGGCGGACGGGTGTGGAGCGATTTGCAGTTTGGCGACGGCAAGGCAGTGATTGAGTTGGGTGCGGAGCTGTTTCACGGCGACGAACACCATAACAGCCTTTGGCAAATCGCACACCGCCAACACATCCGCACCTATCCCATCACACGGGAATTTTTACGCTTCTCCGATGCTGGTGAGTGGGTGAGTGCAGATTCGGCACAAGCCTACGCCTTTCCCAAAGGCACGCCGCCGAAACCTGCCGATTTCGCCCCACGCCGTGCCGACCATTCGGCAGAAACCTATCTCAACCGACTTGGCATTGCCAAGGATAACCGTCCGCTTGCCCTGCTGGCGAGCGCACTTGACAGCGAACAGTTTGATAAAATGAGTGCGGAAGAAATGGCGGAATTTCTGCCTGAGCTGTGGCAGGCAGACCATAGCAAGAGCGGTAAATTTCAGGATTACAAGCTCCCCGACGGCTATGAAAACATCATCAGCTACCTTGCCGACGGCTTGCCGATTCAGCTTGGCAGTGTGGTACAGGCAGTGCGTGATAAGGGCGATTCGGTGCAGATTGATGTGTTGCTGAACGGCGAAGTGACACAATTCAGTGCCAAAACCTGCATTGTTACCGTGCCTGCGCCGCTGCTGTTGCAAAACAAAATTCACTTCACCCCGGCTTTGCCCAAACAAAAAATCCAAGCCTTGCGTGACGGCGAACAAATCCCCGTGGTAAAAATGATGATGGCGTTTGACGGCAAACCGCTGCCCGATGACGCCGAATTGATGGTAGATTTTTCGCAAAATGTGCCTTGCATATGGCAGGCATCCGCAGGCAGCACTTACCACGGGCAGATTTTGGTCGGCTGGGCGACGGGCGACAACGCACGCCGACTGCTGGCACAGTCCGAATCGCAACGCTACGCTGAAATGCTTGCCGCTGTACGCCACATCAGCCGGCAGCCTGAATTGCATTATCAAAAAGTCATAAGCCATGATTGGCAAAGCGACCCTTATGCACTGGGCGCATACGGTTATTGGGAAAACGAAGCCGAAATTTTGCGGCCGCACGGCAACGTGTATTGGGCGGGTATGGTGATGTCGCAGGTGGATTTTGCCTACGATTCAGGCGTGAAAGCGGCAGAACGCATTTTGAGCAATTTATAGAAAATTTCAATTAAGGGAGGAGAAATGGCACTCATCATTTCATTGGCTATCATCAGCAACGCCTTTTTCATCGGGCTGCTGTTTTACTGCCACAAAAAAGGCGGCAAATACCTGCTCGGCTGCGGCTTATTCTTTTTAATCAGCACCTTGTCGCTGCTGATTTTTATCTTTATCCGCACCTACTACGCCGACGTGCCGCTCGGCATGCGAGAACAGCTTTTTGACGAGCGCAACGAAAAAATAGAATGGCTGATCGCCATCTTCGGTTTCGTTCCCGCCGTGTTCACCGCCAACACCCTCAACAAAGGGCTAGATGCCTTGTATCAGCGTCAGTAAAAAAGGCGGCATTGTATTTTTACGCCAATTGTATTAACCTATATACATCTTGTGCGTATTGACCGCACTTCAAAGGAGAAAGCCCATGCAAACCATGACCAGCCGTGAATTCAACCAGCGCACCCACGAAGCGCAAAAAGCCGCCCACAAAGCCCCCTTGCTGATTACCAACCGTGGCAAGCCCGATTTGGTGGTGATGAGTTTCAGTGAGTATCAGAATTTGAGCGGCAAGCAGCCCGAGCCGTCTTTTTGGGAATCTTGGCTGGCGTTGTCCAAAGATTTGCCTGATGTTTCCGAGATTGAATTGGAGATTCCGCCACGCTCCAAGGCACAACGCCGCCCGGTGGAGTTTGATTGATGAACGAACGCCTGTATCTATTGGACACCAACCTCATCAGCGAAATGCGTCGCGTGGAAAAAGGCAAGGGCAACCGTGGTGTGGCCGACTGGGTGCAATCGTTGCAATCGGCACAACTTTGCACATCGGCAGTGGTGATGATGGAGCTTGAACGGGGCGTGCTGTCTATGGAACGGCGTGACCCTGCGCAAGGGCAGGATTTGAGAATATGGCTGGAACAAGTGGTGAAACAGCAGTTTAAAGAGCAAATCCTGCCGCTGGACAGCACCACCGCCAAACTCTGCGCCAGCCTGCACGTACCCGACCGCAGCCCCGAAAACGACGCCTGGATCGCCGCCCAAGCCATTCAGCACCAGCTGATTTTGGTCACCCGCAACGAAAAGGATTTTGCCGACTTCGCCGCCGCCGGCTTGCGGCTGTTGAATCCGTTTGCGGATTGATGATTGGGTTTGATGATTGAACATGCCGTCTGAAACTTTTGCACTTTCAAAGTGCGGTTTCAGACGGCATTTCATTCATTTGCCATCATAGAAAACAATCAGCGAAAATGCTAAAATAATCACCAATTTATCCTAAAAACAACGTGCTAAGGTGTGGAATCATGCATAAAAACGAAATCATCCGAGCCTCTGCGGTGGAATACCTCACCTTTATCGCCGCCACGGGCGACGGCGGTGTCAATGCCGTATATGCCGATGAAAATATCTGGCTGTCGCAAAAAATGATGGCGGAGTTGTATGCGATAGATGTCCGCACCATAAATTATCATCTAAAACAAATATTTGCCGATAATGAATTGACTGAAGATTCAGTTATCCGAAAATTTCGGATAACTGCCGCCGACGGCAAAAACTACCAAACCCAGCATTACAACCTCTCCGCCATTATCTCGGTTGGTTATAAAACCAACTCCGAAAGAGCCGTGCAGTTTCGCAAATGGGCGACGCAAATCATCGAATCGTTCACCATCAAAGGCTTTGCAATGGACGACGAGCGCCTGAAAAACGACGGCACGATTTTGGGCAAAAAATACTTTGAAGAGCAGCTTGCCCGCATTCGTGAAATCCGCCTATCCGAACGCAAATTCTACCAAAAAATCACCGACATCTACGCCACCGCCATCGATTACGATCGCACCGCCACCGCCACCCAACGCTTTTTCGCCACCGTACAAAACAAGCTGCATTGGGCAATCCACGGACAAACCGCCGCCGAAGTCATCTACCACCGAGCCGATGCTGACAAAGAAAATATGGGCTTAACCAGTTGGAAAGACGCACCGCACGGGAAAATCCAGCAATTTGACGTAATCGTCGCCAAAAATTATTTAACTGATAGCGAAATGGCACAACTGCAACGCCTTGTTTCCGCTTATCTCGACATCGCCGAAGACATGGCAAACCGCCAAATCCCCATGACCATGGCAGACTGGGAAACCCGCCTTAACCGCTTTTTAGAATTTACCGATCGAGCGGTTTTGCAAGACGCTGGGAAAATCACTGCTGAAATCGCCAAGGCCCACGCCTTGAGTGAGTTTGAAAAATATCGGCTGGTGCAGGATAAGGTGTTTGAGAGTGATTTTGATCGGTTTTTGGATTTGAAATAAGGAAATAGCGATGTCAATTAATAAAATTAACATTAATAATTTTGGCAGTTTTCAGCAATTTGAATGGGATAATACTGTTAGAGATAAAGGTAGTAATAAAGTAGTATTTAAACGTCTGAATATTATTTATGGGCGGAATTATTCCGGTAAAACGACACTTTCCCGTATTTTTCGTACATTACAAACTCGGCGCACTCCCGATAATTATTTCAATGTGGATTTTTCGGTTTTTAATGAGAATGTTGAAATAAAACATCCAAATTTAGAATCTTGTACTTGTGAGATTAGGGTTTATAATCAAGATTTTGTAAAAGATAATTTAAGTTTTCTTACTAATCAAGCGAATGGAGAAATCAAGACATTTGCGATTATGGGTGAAAAAAATAATGAAATTGAAATCCAAATTGAAAATATTGAAAACCAATTAGGTGATTTGGAACAACAATCAGGCTTAAGATTTCAGTTAGCAGAACAGCAGAAATTGTGGGATAGTGCAGTATCTGAGCATAGAACTGCTGAGACCAATTTGAATGAAGAATTAAAAAATCATGCACGAACAATCAAGGAAAATCCTGCTTACCAAGAAGTGAATTACAATATTGCAAGAATAAAGCAAGACATTGGAAATATAACAACTAAAAATATATCGAAATTTTCGAACTCTGAAGTGGATAGCAAAAAAGTTCTTTTAAAGCAAGATGCACTAAAAGAATTACATAAAATTTCAATTAATTTCAATCTAGATCAGCTTATCTCTCAGACGAAAGAAATATTGCAAAGACAAATCAGACCGACTGAAGCTATCCAAGAGCTATTGAGTAATCATTTACTTCAAAACTGGGTTAAACAAGGTAAGGATCTTCATAAAAATCGGAAAAGCTGTGCATTTTGTCAACAACCGCTACCAGATAATATTTGGCAAAAGCTAGATGCTCATTTTAATCAGGAGTCACAAAAACTTGAGGCAGATATTGATAGTGGAATCACATTTGTTGAGAAAGAAATCAGTAAAATTTCTGGTCTTGCTAAATTGTCTCGACAGGATTTCTATGTTGATTATCAGGAAAAATTTGAGAGCATTAACAGTGAGTTGGACAATAACCTAAAAAGTTATAGCAATCATTTAGGTGTATTGAAAAATGCTTTATTAGAGAGAAAAAAAGATATTTTTACCCCATCAGAAATACCAGAATTAAAAAATAACATAACTGAATTAAATAGATTGATTGAGGAATTTTGTCTATTAATTAAGAGTAATAATGAACGCTCTAAAACATTAGAAGATGACAAAATGAATGCCCGTAAGGATTTGCGGCTATCAGATGTTGTCGGATTTATAGATTCTATTAAGTATGACGACAAGAAAAATAGTATTGCGAGTTTAGATAATAAAGTAAAGGAAGAAAGCGAAAAAGTACAAAAGATTCAAAAAGAGGTTTCAGATTTAGAGCGAGAAATTCAAAAATTACGAAGTGAGCTAACTGATGAGCGAAAAGGAGCAGAACGCATAAATAAATTACTCAACCATTTTTTTGGTCATGACGGTATAACATTAGAGGCTAAAGATGATTTAAGTAATCAAGGTGTTAAGTTTCAGATTATGCGAGGTAACAATACTGCATATAATTTAAGCGAAGGAGAATGCAGCTTGGTTGCTTTTTGCTATTTTATGGCAAAGCTCGAAGAAATTAATAGTAAAGGCAAGGAACTTATTATTTATATTGATGACCCTATATCAAGTTTAGATAGTAATCATATTTTCTTTGTTTACAGTCTGATTGAAAGTTTGATAACAAAACCTGGGAAGTATAAACAGCTTTTTATCTCTACTCATAATCTTGATTTTTTGAAATATTTGAAGCGTATTACCATTCCTAAAAAGGAAGTGGTAGGTACTGATGGTCAGCCAATATTAGACACAAAGGGTAAGCCAAAAAAAGAAAGTGATTGTCAGCATTTTATTATTGAACGTATTGGAGAGAAAAGCCAAATATCGTTGATGCCAAACTATTTGAAACAATATGTAACAGAATATAATTACCTGTTTCACAAAATTTATAATTGTGGAAAAACTGAGTGTACTGATGAAAATTACGAACAGTTTTAT